>CALGCU010000046.1 GCA_937886455.1 uncultured Bacteroidales bacterium
GATATAGATTTGGGGGATAATAATCAACTGGAATATGAACACTACAACGGACGTAATTATGCTTCGGCTGTATTGGCTCAGATGTTACTGTATCCACAACATGATGGAGAGATTGTTATTGAACCGGCTACCTTTGATGCGGTAATCAGAGTGCAAAATCGTTCGCAGGTAAGGAGTATTTTTGATGATTTCTTTGATTCATATTCAAATGTAACTAAAACCTTAAAGGCGCCTGGAGTCAAAATCAATGTTAAACCTCTACCAACAGGTAAACCATCTTCTTTCTCGGGCGTAGTGGGAGACTTTACATTACAATCATCTATATCAGCCACAGAGGTGGATGTGAATGACGCTATTACATTGAAACTGTCAATTGCCGGAACCGGGAATATGAAGTTAATTAAGAGCCCGAATGTAGAATTCCCGGCAGGATTAGAAGTGTATGACCCTAAAGTCAATAATCAATTTGCTACGACTAAATCGGGTATGTCCGGAACTAAAACGATGGAGTATCTCATTATTCCGCGTGCTTCCGGTACTTATCAAATCCCTTCTTTGGAGTGGTCATACTTTGACGCTAAACAAGGTGAATATCGTCGTTTGCAGACTCAACCTTACACTATCATAGTGAGAAAAGGGGAGCAGGACAGTGTGACAACTACTCTTCCTACTTATGTCAGCAAAGAGAATATTCAACAACTATCTACTGATATTCGCTTTATTTACACCGGACCATTGATGCTTCAACAAGAATCTGACATGATGTATGGTGGCTGGAACTTTGTGTTGGCATATATTATACCATTATTACTTGGGGTTGTCTTGTTTGTCGTGTTCCGCAAGCAGATACGCTTGAATGCAGATGAGGTGCGAGTGAAAAATAAAAGGGCAAATAAGATGGCGCAAAAGCGTTTGAGAGTAGCACAACGTTACATGAAGGAACAACGCAAAGATTTGTTCTATGATGAAGTGTTGAGAGCGCTTTGGTCGTATCTGTCTGATAAATTGGCTATTCCTACTTCTCATCTGACGCGTGATAATGTTTCTGTGGAACTGGAACGTCATGCAGTGGATGCTGACTTGATTGCTCATGTGTTGCATGTCATAGAATTGTGTGAGTATGCACGTTATGCACCAGTGATGGGGGACAATCCAATGGGTGAATTGTATGCCGAAACGGTACAATTGATTAGTGACTTAGATGGTAAAATAAAATAATAAGTGAAATATGAAAAGAATTGCTTTGTTCTTGTTGTGTTGTTGCTGTTTGAGTGTGAATGCGCTAACGCTTGAAGAAGCGAATGAAGCCTACAAAAATGGTGATTATGTCAATGCTGCGACCTTGTATGAACAACTATTGAAAGAAGGGACTGCGCCTGAATTATACTACAACTTGGGTAATGCCTATTATAAACAAAATGAGATAGGAAAGTCTATACTTAATTATGAACGAGCTCTGAGACTTCAACCCTTTTATGAGGATGCAAAGTATAATTTAGCAATTGCACGTGAACGTATTGTGGATAATGTGGAGGATACACAAAACTCCTTCTTGATTGTATGGGTTAATTCCTTGATTAGTTTGTTGAATTCTAATTCATGGGCATATATCAGCATTGGTTGTTGTGTGTTCATGGTTATTTGTTTATTGTTATTTGCCTTTTCTCGTCGTATGTTATGGCGTAAAATGGCTTTTAACATTGCATGGATTGCCTTGTTGGTGTGTCTCTTTTCCGGTGTATTTTCCGGTGTGTCGTATCATCGATATAATGCTCGTTCCGCGGCGATAGTTATGCAAGGAGTAGCTACGGTAAAGAGCTCGCCTGATGCAAGCGGAACGGATTTATTTATCATACATGAGGGTATTAAAGTGACGATTAAAGACCAACTGGGTGAATGGAATGAGATAGTACTTCCTAATGGACATCGTGGTTGGATTGAGACAAGGATGTTGGAACGTATATAAACATTCATGCTGGAATCGCTCTTGGATATGGACCAATCTCTTTTGTTGTGGATGAATTCTTTTCACACAACATTGGGAGATGTGTTTATGCCGATTTACACGGATAAATTGTTATGGATTCCGCTCTACTTATGCTTAATATTCTATTTCTATAAAAGTTATGGTAAGAAAGCATGGTGGATTTTGTTGATATTTGTACTCTGTGTTGGCTGTGCTGATTTTATATCTTCTTCTATTATCAAACCGTGGGTGGCTCGACCGCGTCCATCACAACTGAAGGAATTGGAGGGTGTGCTACACATTGTTAATGGTTATCGTAGTGGACGTTTTGGATTTGTGTCGTCGCATGCGGCTAACACTATGGTGGTGGCTACACTATTTACACTCTTAACACGCGATACGCTCAATAGTGTTATACTCTTTTTGTGGTGTTTGTTGAATTGTTACTCGCGTATTTATTTGGGTGTCCACTATCCGGGTGACATTGTGGGAGGACTCGTTTTGGGAGGAATAATAGCATGGATAGGATACGGCTGTATGATAAAGATGTTGCCGAATCTGCATGCCACATCTTGTTCTGTGCCTACAGTGTATCGCCGGAGTGTATGCTACACGTGGCTCTTGTTGGTAAGTGCTACGTTTGCTTATTCTCTTTTTTCTGTCTTTTAAAAGGGTTTTTAATATGTTTCCCTGCTTATCTTTGTGTGTTGTTGCAGGGTGTCTAACACTTCTTGAAGAGGAATTTTCACAAAGTCTCTTTGCTCAATGAGAGGATGAGGTATTTGTAATGTCTCTGTGTGTATATCTTCTCCATCATACATTAGTAAATCAATGTCAATAATCCGATCGCTATATACACCATTATGGGACTTGTTCTGTCGTCCCATGTCTCTTTCCACTTGTTGGGTGAAGGCTAATAACTCAAATGGGTTTTTAGGTGTTTCTAATGCAAGTACTACATTAAGAAATGTGTTCGGAGAACTGAACCCCCAGGGCTCTGAGTAGAAATTATTTGAGCATTGGATAATAGACCCGGCCTCAGTTAATCTTTCTTTAGCCTGGTGAATGTTGGCTTCTTTGTCACCGATGTTAGTCCCAAGTCCTATGTAATAAATCATAAACGGAAGAAAGTAAAGTTGACACTACCATACACGCGATGATCGTAGAAATGTGGATGTGAGGAAAAGTCATATTTGCTTGGGTGTTCTAATACGAATACACCGTCTTCATGCAGTAAATCCTTCTCGAAGATAATGTCTGGTAGGGTAGGTAAAGCAGCTAAATCATAGGGTGGGTCAGCAAAGATAAAGTCAAACTTTACTTTGCATGATTTAAGATATTGAAAAACATCTGTTCTTAGAAGATGTAGATTATCTACTTTGAGTGAAGCACACGTTTTACGAATAAAATTTACCTGTGTGGAGGCTTGCTCTATGGCTATCACATCCTTACAACCTCTTGAAACGCACTCCAGACTGATGCTACCCGTACCTGCGAATAAATCTAACACAGAGATGTCTTCAAAGTCTATTTGATTATTCAGCAGATTAAATAAACTTTCTTTCGCAAAGTCTGTAGTAGGACGTGCTGTGATGTTGTGGGGAGGATTAAATCTTCTCGCCTTGAATTTACCGCTTATAATACGCATATTCTTTGAAGTTCGTAGTTATGATAATAGTTTCTGTAATAGATTGTTCAGACCGGATGTCTGCTCGGGAAGTACTAATATAGTCTTCAGATTAGTGGGTAGCTTGAATTGCTCTATTGCATTCAACACCCAATATGCAATGTCTGTGTCGTTTTGGGTGGAAAACTGATTGGACAACAACAGCCCGCCATTATTCATAACTACCATGTCAACGTTTTTCTGATGTTGATAAATGGCCAAATGTTTGTCTCTGTGTTGGAGTAACTCAGCAATGAGCTCTGCGCTTACATGCTGATATGTGATGTTCTCACCTAAAGCATCTTGCAGGGCCAAATATACCTTTTTAGGAATGGAGAATATTGTATAACAACCCAATTCCGGAATGTATTGACTCTTTATTATAATCTCATGAAGTCGTTTTGTGGGATGTAGCGATGTAAACCATATTGTCTCATCTTCCGGACGATAGAGCTCGTTGGGTACAGTCTGTGATTTGGAGTGTAAAACAACGTAGGTGTGTTGAAATTGCTTGCCTAAGAGATTTTGCTGTTGGAGTTCGGTGAGTAACTTTTCGTCTAATAAACTCTCAGGACAATATACACTGCGTTTAAGTATTGTATCTTTGCCTTGCTTCAAAGTAAAAGAAAATCCATCCGTAGTGATACGGATGGATAAACTATAAGGTATCTGCAATGTTTCAGTCATGTCAGGATAATCCTGTAATTACTCCCAGTTACCGGCATTGTTGTTTGGTTCAACAACTGAACCTACTTTTAAACCGGCATAACGTTCCAATGTGTTAGCAACGTCTTTGACATTAGTCAATTCTTGCTTGTTAAGGTCGCTTAAATATGAATCATAAGAAGCGCGTGCTTCAAACAAGGGAACGTTAATGTTTGAAGAACTCATGTAAGAGTTGTTTACTTCTAATTCAAATTGTTGACCATTGCTAAATGGAATAACAAACAAGTCGGCGATTGTTTCTGCAGTATAAGCATTTTTGTACAGACTCAATATCATGTCAGTGTACACGGTGTCTCTTCGGAAGTTGGTCAAACCATTTGATTCAATTTCTTTGAGATCACCTTTCTTGATAATCTTAACTGCTTTTTCTTCAGTCAAACCTGCTTCTAATTGAGCTTCTGTAAGTGCGCCTTCTTTCTTTACTTCTTTCTTTTTAGCTGTTTGAAGGAAGTTTACCAAACTGTCAATGTTTGCAGTATAGTGTCCATTAGCTTCTTTAAACTCTAATTCGGCAGCACGAATGTTAATCAAGTGCTGTACGATAACTTTCTCGCGTTTTGTTTTCTCTTCTTCAAAACGAATAGGGGTTAAAACACTCACTACACATAAGTAGCTCAAAAATACGATTGAAATTCCTAATAAAATTCTAACGACCGATTTCATGGTTGTATAATTATGATGTTATTTTTTTTGATTATACTATATCGCTGGCAAATTTACGCAAAGAAATTCATATTTGAAATTTAATTGCAAGAAAATTACGCTCTTTTTCTAAATTCTCTGTCCTTTCGTGGACTTTTTATGCTAAAGTTGATGATGTGAGAGTTTAAGAATCTTTTTTTTTTGAACTGCTTATGAAATGTATTTGTGGATAATTATGTATTTTTGTCATTTGTGTAGAGGATGTTTGGAATGTATTTTGTTGTTTTATATGTAATTGTTTAATGGTGTTAAATTATGGACATTTTTTTATTAATTCTTGCGGCTTTGCTTTTGCTTGTGGCGTTCTTGGGGTGTGTGTTGCCCGTGTTGCCAGGATTGCCCCTAGCTTATGTTGCACTTCTTTTACTTCATTTCACTGACTATGTGGACTATTCTGTTTCTTTTCTGGTAATTTGGGGAATTGTTGTGCTGGTCATTCAAGTGTTAGATGCGATTGTTCCTGCATGGGGTACTAAACGTGTGGGTGGAAGTAAGTGGGGTATGTGGGGTAGTGCAATAGGCATTGTTGTGGGGTTGTTTTTGGGACCATGGGGAATAATAGTCGGACCTTTTTTGGGTGCTGTGTTGGGAGAGTTGCTGCATGGAAAAGAGGCGGTAGTCGCTCTCAAAGCAGGCTTTGGGTCTTTTCTGGGCTTTTTAGTGGGCACCATCGCAAAATTGATTGTTGTGGGATTTTTCATATACTACTATATTGTAGCACTTGTCTAAACTAATTCTACGAGGGTGTCTCTGTATGAAAAAAACACTACCACCTACATCGTTTGTAGGTGGTAGTTATTTGTTTGTTGGGGAATCTCTTTATGAGGGGTCTTTGACTGATGATTCGTTTTTGCGTTGTTCTGCCATTTTGGAGAGTTCCTTGGTGTAGTTCTTTTGTGCAACTTCTTTTACTATGTGTGAAGATGGTCCGGTGACGCATCCGCCTTCGCATGCCATAACCTCAATAAATGGATTAGGGCACTTGCCGGTCTTAGCATAAGCGCGCAACAAAGCAATGTTTTTCTTGTTGAGATTGCTGATGAGCAAAGGATTGATACGTTTGTCTTTCAGATAAGAGTTTACTGCATTTGACACGCCACCTGTTTGACCATAGCCATGGCTTTCAAAGTAGGCTTCTTTGTCTAATATGTATGGAGTGGCTGTTTTTATGTTGATTTCTAAGCCATCAAAGATAGAGCCTAATTCTTCAAATGTCAATATGTAATCAACATTTTCTGTGTATTGCGCCTCTTTTCGCTTGGCAATACATGGGCCGATAAACACAGTCTTTGCGTCAGGGTAGTTTTGTTTGGCAATTTCAGCAGCATAATACATAGGTGAACGTGTGTTGGAGATGTACTTCTTCATGTCCGGTATATGCTTTTCTGCCAATTGGATGTAAGAAGGGCAACATGATGTGGTCATGAAGGGTTGTCCTTCTTCTAAGCGTTCAAGTAATTCTGCAGACTCACGACGTGTAGTTTCGTCGGCACCCAGTGCCACTTCTACAACTTCATCAAACCCTACTTCTTTTAATGCACCGTATAACTCGGGTAGTGTTACGCCGAACTGAGAAAGAATGGCTGGAGCTACTAAGGCTACTACTTTTTGTTGGGGATTGCTTATTTGTTGCAAGATGTCAAATGCTTGTGAAATTTCAAAGATGGCACCGAAAGGACATGCGTTAACGCATTTTCCGCAATAAATACATTTGGACTCGTCGATGTGTTCAATGCCGTTTTCGTCTTTTGAGATTGCCTTTACAGGACATACTTCTTCGCAAGGGATTGGAAGATAAACAATGGCATGGTAGGGACAACTTTGTTGGCAAATGCCACACGAGATACATGTGTCATGGTCAATTTTGGCTTGTCCATTTTTCTTAAAGGAGATGGCATTTTTAGGGCAGTTCATGTAACAACTTCTGGCTACACAACCACGACACAAATTGGTAATCTCGTAGTTCACTTGTACGCACCCGGAACAAGCTTCATCCATCACGCAGAGGATGTTTTCTTTGGGATTGTGTGTGCGTGTTAAGGCTTCTTTTGCATAGTGTGATAGTGGAGTGAGTTCGTCATGTTCATCGCTCATGTCAAATCCAAGTAACGGAAATGATTTGTATTTCCAAACCGCTCTTTCTTTGTGTACACAACATCTTCCTCGTACTTTTGATGTGCGTGGACTTAACTCAATGGGCAGACGGTCAATGTCTTCCACCAAACGTCCTTCCTTCCACATTTTAACCAATTTTGCCAACAATTCGTGGCGAACAATCATGACGTTGTTAGTAAATGCCATAGATACTTTTTTTGTAGTTAGTAAATCTGTGGCAAAGATAGCGTTTTTTTTATGAATAAAAGTCTTGTTGGAGGGTAAGTGTTTAGTATGTTTTGATAAGATAGTTGTAGGGATGTCTTTTTGCTATGTATTCCTTATTCAATTCCTGTCTTTATCCTATCTGATGGCAACGGTATGGTAACGGGGATGATAGGACGCTCGCAAGCGTGTTGTTTTCTTTGGGTGTAAGTGGTGTGGCTATCTCACTATCGGTGTTTGAAATTTGTTGTACTTGGGTTGTTTTTGCTGTGTTGGTTGTAAATTGCATTAACAAAACTTAAAAATGAATGAAAATAGTGCCTTAGGAGGGTTTGTGCGGTTGTGTAACTATGATATTTTTCGTATTTTTGCAGGCAATATTTTTCGGTGGCATATTCTTTGTGAAAACTTGTTAGCCGAAAGGCAATGTGTAATCATTCTAATTTTTTTATACCATGTCATTTATTGCAGACAGAGTTCGTATGGAGGGATTAACTTTTGATGATGTCTTGTTAGTCCCCGCTTATTCAGAGGTTCTCCCACGAGAAGTTAATCTTACAACACGTTTCTCACGTAATATAGAGTTGAAAATTCCTTTTGTGACTGCGGCTATGGATACGGTTACGGAAGCTAAAATGGCGATTGCTATTGCTCGTGAAGGAGGAATCGGAGTGATTCATAAAAATATGAGTATTGCCGAACAAGCAAAGCAGGTGGAAATGGTGAAGCGTGCCGAAAATGGAATGATTTCTAATCCGGTGACAATTTTGCGAGATGCTACGGTGGGAGACGCATTACGACTGATGGCTGAGTATAAAATCGGAGGTATTCCGGTGGTGGATGATGAAGGCTATCTTGTGGGTATTGTTACAAATCGTGATTTGCGTTTTGAACGTGACATGAATAAATGTGTGGAGATGGTGATGACCAAGGAAAATATTGTTACCACTTCTCGTAGTACCAACTTGGAGGAAGCGGCGGAAATTTTGCAGCAACACAAGATTGAAAAACTTCCGGTGGTGGATTCAGATGGTAAATTGGTGGGACTTGTTACCTATAAGGATATCACAAAAGCCAAAGATAAACCCATGGCATGTAAAGATGCGCAAGGACGTTTGCGTGTTGCCGGAGGTGTGGGTGTGACGGCAGATGCTTTTGATCGTATTGAGGCATTGGTGAATGCGGGAGTGGATGCAGTGGTGATTGATACGGCTCATGGACACTCTGCGGGAGTAATTGAATTGCTCAAACAGGTTAAAAAACGCTATACCGGCA
>CALGCU010000047.1 GCA_937886455.1 uncultured Bacteroidales bacterium
CATGGGATCCGGCTTCGCCTGCCTTTGTGATTGATGACACCTTGTGTATTCCTACTATATTTATTTCCTACACAGGTGATTCACTTGATTTTAAGGCTCCTCTTCTACGTTCAATTTCTGCCGTCAACAAAGCAGCCACAGCAGTGTGTCAGTATTTTGACCCAAATGTAAAAAAGGTGTTTTCCTATTTAGGTTGGGAACAAGAGTATTTTTTGGTAGATGAGGGCTTGTATGCCACTCGTCCGGATTTGCTCATGACCGGTCGCACCTTATTGGGGCATGAATCAGCTAAGAATCAACAATTGGAGGACCATTATTTCGGTTCAATTCCAAGTCGTGTAACATCTTTTATGCAGGATTTGGAGTATGAAGCGTATAAATATGGTATTCCTTTGAAGACTCGCCATAATGAGGTGGCACCTAATCAATTTGAGTTGGCTCCGATTTATGGTGAAACTAATTTGGCTGTAGATCAAAACTTACTCATTATGTGGTTAATGAAACGAGTTGCACGTCGACATAGTTTTCGTGTTTTGCTCCATGAGAAGCCTTTTGCCGGTGTGAACGGCTCCGGCAAGCACAACAACTGGTCGCTTGGTACTGACACCGGTGTTGGGTTATTCACTCCGGGTAAAACTCCGGAAGAGAACCTCCGTTTTATTATCTTCCTTGTGAACGCTTTGATGGCTGTGTATAAACACAATGGTTTGTTAAAAGCCTCTATCAGTTCAGCGACCAATGCTCATCGTTTGGGTGCTAATGAAGCTCCTCCTGCCATTATTTCAGCATTTCTTGGCAAGCAGATTAGTGATGTTCTGGACAAATTAGAAAACAGTACTGAAGAAGAGGCTATTTTACTTGACGAGAAAAAAAGATTAAGTCTTGGCATTGCTCATATACCGGCGGTGTTATTAGATAATACAGATCGCAACCGCACTTCTCCTTTTGCCTTTACAGGTAATCGTTTTGAGTTTAGAGCATTGGGTTCGAGTGCTAATTGCTCAAGTGCAATGATTGTGTTAAATACAGCCATGGCAACCCAATTAACAGATTTCAAGAAAGAAGTGGATGCGAAGATTGATTGCGGAAAGAGTGTTGGTCAGGCTATATTTGAAGTACTTAAGTGTTACATTAAGACATCTAAGCCCATTCGCTTTGAAGGCAACGGGTATAGTGATGAATGGAAGGTGGAAGCTATGCGTCGCGGCTTGGATTGTGAGGATAGTGTGCCTAAAATTTTCAAATCATATACATCAGCAGATAGTGTAAAAATGTTCAAGGATATGGGTGTAATGAGTGAAACTGAGTTGAGGGCTCGCAATGAAGTGAAATGGGAGATTTACACCAAAAAACTTCAAATTGAGGCTCGCGTATTAGGCGACTTAGTGTTGAGCCATGTTATTCCAGTTGCCACGCGTTATCAGTCGTTATTATTAGATAATCTTTATAAAATCAAACAAATATATTCCGAAGAAAAGTCAAGAGAGTTATCGCTCATGGATGGTGCATTGGTGGAAGAAATCACTCGTCACGTGATAGCATTAAAGCGTAATGTGGACGAGATGGTAGAAGCGCGTAAGGTGGCCAATCGCATAGAGAATTCATATGAAAAAGCCGTGTGTTATCATGACACAGTCCTCCCCTATCTGGACATCATACGTTATCATGCCGACCATTTAGAGTTGATTGTGGATGATGAGATGTGGTCTTTACCCAAATATAGGGAACTATTATTTATCAGATAAGCCTATAAACGAAGCAAATAGAGGGAAAATGTAACTTCATTTGTCATTTTCTTTGCATTTCACTACTTTTGTAAAAGATTTTGTGTTGTTAACATTTATTAAAAATTAGGTATTAGAGTATGGAAATTGAAGTGATGTATGCTACTGAGGAGCATACAAAGTATTCTGAATTGGTGTGTCAACTCATCTATGAGTCTGCTTTGAAACGCGGAACAGGCATAGCCAAACGTTCTCCTCTCTACATTACAGAAAAAATGCGCAATGGTAAAGCAGTCGTTGCTTTAGAGGGTGAGAAATTAGTAGGATTCAGTTACATTGAGAGTTGGGGTCATGACCATTTTGTAGCCACATCAGGATTGATTGTAGATCCTGATTATCGTGGTCAGGGTCTTGCCAGTCGTATTAAAGAAAAGACTTTTGAACTCGCCCGACGACGATTTCCAACCGCAAAAATATTCAGTATTACCACTTCCCTTCCGGTTATGAAAATGAATACAAAGATAGGTTATAAACCTGTTACATTTTCAGAATTAACCGATGATGAGGAATTTTGGAAAGGTTGTGAAGGATGTTGCAACTACGATGTTTTGTTGCGAAACAACAAGGTGAGGTGTATTTGTACCGGCATGTTGTTTGATCCATCCGACCCGGACAATGCAGGGAAATAAATTTTCACTTAGTATTTTTTTTAGTAAACAGTAATTGATTATGAGAAAAAAAGTAGTAGTCGCTTATAGCGGTGGCTTGGATACGTCATACACAGTAATGTATTTAGCCAAAGAAAAAGGATATGAAGTATATGCAGCATGTGCAAACACCGGAGGATTTTCTCCAGAACAACTCAAGCAAAACGAAGAAAATGCCTACAAATTGGGGGCAACAAAATATGTGACATTGGATGTTACGAAAGAATATTATGAGAAGAGTCTGAAATACATGATATTTGGCAATGTATTGCGCAATAATTGTTATCCTATTTCTGTTTCATCAGAACGTATATTTCAAGCTATAGCCATTGCCCGTTATGCCAATGAAATTGGAGCTGATGCTATAGCTCATGGTAGTACCGGTGCGGGTAATGATCAGATTCGTTTTGACATGACCTTTTTGGTGATGGCACCCGGAGTTGAAATTATCACGCTCACCCGCGACCACGCGTTGAGCCGTCAAGAAGAGGTTGATTATCTGAATGCTAACGGATTTTATGCTGATTTCACCAAATTAAAATACTCATACAATGTTGGTATTTGGGGCACCAGTATTTGTGGAGGTGAATTGCTTGACCCCACACAAGGACTTCCGGAAGAAGCCTACTTAAAACACGCCTCAGCAGAAGAGCCATGTGAACTTCGCATAGAATTTAAGCAAGGTGAAATTGTGGCTGTTAATGGTGAAGTATTCGAGGATAAAATTAAGGCTATCCAGAAAATAGAGGAAATAGGCTCTGCATACGCCATTGGACGAGATTGTAATGTTGGCGACACCATCATTGGTATTAAAGGACGTGTTGCCTTTGAGGCAGCTGCGCCTAAATTGATTATTGAAGCACATCGTTTATTAGAAAAAAGCACACTAAGCAAATGGCAACAATACTGGAAAGACCAACTGTCCAACTGGTATGGTGCATTCTTGCATGAGAGTCAGTATTTGGAGCCAGTGATGCCCGACATTGAAGCTATGCTCACCAGTTCACAACGTAATGTGAACGGCACAGCCATCTTGCAACTACGTCCATACAGTTTTCAAACCGTAGGTGTAGATAGTCCGGATGACTTAACCAAGAGCAAATTAGGAGAATATGGCGAAATGCAACGTGGCTGGACTTCAGAAGAAGCTAAAGGTTTCATTAAAGTAACCAGCACACCTCTTCGCATGTATTATGGCATTCACCCTGATGAACCAAGAATTTTGTAAGATGAAGATAAAAGTAGGTATTATAGGAGGTGCCGGTTACACAGCAGGTGAATTGCTACGCCTACTCCTACACCATCCCCATGTAGAGATTCAGTTTGTACATTCCGAAAGCAATGCAGGTAACACCTTGTCATCCGTACATTGCGGACTATATGGAGAAACTGAATTATGTTTCACTCAGGAGGTTGATTTGCACAACATTGATGTCTTGTTTCTCTGTTCCGGTCATGGCAAGAGTAGTGAATTCTGGCAAACAAACACCGCTCCTGAACATCTCAAAATAATTGATTTAGCACAAGATTATCGTGATGAATCACATGGGTATGTATATGGTTTGCCTGAGTGGCAACGCGAACGCATACGATGTAGCAAGTATGTGGCTAATCCCGGTTGTTTTGCCACAGCCATCCAATTGGCACTCCTTCCATTGGCTGCCCAAGGCTTACTTCAAGATGATATCCACGTCACAGCCATTACCGGTTCTACCGGCGCAGGAGTGAAACCCGGAGCCACAACTCATTTCAGTTGGAGAAACGACAACATATCTGTGTACAAGGCCTTTGAACACCAACATCTGATAGAAATCAATCGCACACTACATTGCCTGCAACCCAATTACGCACATGATATACATTTTGTGCCTATGCGCGGTGATTTCACGCGTGGTATATTTGCCTCTGTATATACAAAGACCACACTTTCCGAACAAGAAGCAGTGGCATTGTATAAAAACTACTACGCTGATGCGATGTTTACATTTGTGGCAGACAAGAGTATTGACTTAAAACAAGTGATTAACACCAACAAGGCATTACTACATGTAGAAAAGCACAATAATATGCTACACATCACATCAGCCATCGACAATCTGCTCAAGGGAGCGAGTGGACAAGCAATAGAAAATATGAACCTAATCTTTGCATTGGACGAAAAGAGTGGTTTACGTCTCAAAGCCAGTGCATTCTAACACGTGAATATCCATGGATTTATTTGAAGTTTACTCATTATATGATGTAGAACCCGTTAAAGGTGTAGGCAACTATGTTTATGACACAGACAATACGCCTTATTTAGACCTATATGGAGGACATGCCGTTATTTCTATTGGGCATTGCCATCCTCACTATGTGAAAAGTTTAACCGAACAACTCAACAAAATTGGGTTTTATTCCAATTCAGTGCAAAATTCACTGCAAGTTACATTGGCTGAGAAATTAGGTAAGCTATCAGGTTATGAAGATTATAAGCTGTTTTTGTGTAATTCAGGTGCTGAAGCCAACGAAAACGCTCTAAAATTAGCGTCTTTTCACACAGGCAAGGAGAGAATACTCGCATTCAACAAGGCTTTTCATGGAAGGACATCCGGCGCTGTAGCCGCTACTGACAATCCCAAAATTCAAGCCCCATTCAACACTACAGATAAGGTAGATTTTGCACCATTAAATGACATTAACGCAGTCAGAACACAATTAGAAAGCGGTAAGTATGCCGCTGTTATCATTGAAGGTATACAAGGTGTGGCAGGCATCCATTGTCCCACTCCTCAATTTCTTCAAGAGCTCCGTCAAGTGACTGAAGAGATGGGTGTTGTACTCATTTTAGATGAGATTCAATCCGGCTATGGAAGAACCGGTAAAATGTTTGCTTGTGATCACGCTGAGATTAGCCCTGATATCATGTGTC
>CALGCU010000048.1 GCA_937886455.1 uncultured Bacteroidales bacterium
CATTACGTCGTAGTGACCATATATCATGATGGTGGGTAGGGTAGGATTTACTAATTTTTCGGCATAGACCACAGGATTACCTGATGTGGGCATAACCTCGGCTTTGTCAGCTCCGGCTGCAAGCAGAAACTTTTTCCATGTTTCTGCACAACGCCACATGTCATCATGATGTTCTGATTTGGCACTAATGCTTGGAATACGAAGTAACTCAAATAATAAACCAAACAACTCTTGTTCATTACGTTTTACATATTCAATAATACTCTCTTTCATAAATAATATGTCTTTAATTGTTTGTTTTTCCAAAGAAAAAAAATATAAAAATTCTATGTACTTCTATATGCGGTGTATTTGATATATATATGGGTTAATGCGGAAAATTCACTAAATAAACCTTCTTGCCGGCACGAGTTAGAGCGGTGTACAACCACCTATAATATGACATATCAAATTGATCTTCGGGAACTGTGCCCTGGTCAATAAATACGCGTTCCCATTGTCCCCCTTGCGCTTTGTGACAAGTGATGGCATACGCAAATCGAGCTTGGATGGCATTATAGTGACGATCGTTTTTGATGATTTCTATCAACTTACGCCGATCTCTAATTTCAGGATAATCTTCTGAAATAGATAGAAACAGTTGTTGGTTAAACTGTTGATTATTACCGGGAGCATCCACATGAAGGGAGTCTAACAGAAGTGTGGCATCAATCTCCCAATCATAATCCAAAGCCTTTAACGATACATCTACAAACCGTAAATCATATATCTCGTGATATTTGCTGATACGCATTATCTCAAGCATGTCTCCATTAGCAAGAAAATCAATACCATCATAGTCTTTTGCCCAAAAATAATTGTTGCGAGACAGCATGATTAAGTCACCACATGACAATTCTTCTTCCTTATACATAATGTAATTACGGATTCCACGATTGTAGAGGTTAGCGCGTTTATTGCTACGCGTGATAACCACAGTTTCTGTTTCGCCCACCTCTTGATAAGACCGCTGTAACTCTTCCAGCATTTCTTGACCATTGATGTGACAAATGTCATCAAATCCGTCTGTCTCAAAATGAAATCTATGTTGTAAACAATCTTGAGACAGAAGATTGCGAAGTCGTGTAGCATTATGAAGAATACCACTCTTGAGTGCTTGTCTCACTACATGAGTCATTTCATAAGAAGTGACCTCTATACCATAACCTTGAATCCACTCTTTATCTAAAGCAGGACTATATTGTTGATTGACGGGAGGCAACTGAGCACTATCACCCAATAAAAGTAATTGACAACCTTTTCCATTATATACATAGCGGATAAGGTCATCCAATAATCGTCCGCTTCCAAAAGAACTACTGTCTTTATCATTGGCAATCATGGAAGCTTCATCCACAATAAATAAGGTGTCGCTATGAAGATTTTCAGACAACGAAAATTGTGATTCACCAAATTGTTGACAGCGATATATCTTTTTATGAATAGTGTATGCCGGATGGTGGGAGTATGCAGAAATCACTTTGGCAGCTCTTCCTGTGGGTGCCATTAATACACTCTTGTGGCCTATCTGATGAAGGGCTTTCACTAAGGCAGCTACTACTGTGGTTTTCCCCGTTCCTGCATATCCTTTTAGTATAAACGCCTTGCGAATGGACTTTTTAGTTAGAAAATTAGCCAATTCGCACACGACCTCGCCCTGTTGAATAGTAGGAGTAAAGGCAAATTGCTCACGTATCTTATCTGCTATGAAATCACTTAGCATACAGAACCACTATGCAAATAATCTAATGCAAAAGGTGGTCTCCCACGACCACCTTTTATGATGTACGAAGTACGGATTACTTAATTTCTAATTTTTTAGCAATGTCTTTAGGGAGAGCATCTTTATGGATCATGATGCTCATAGTCTTGTAGGCGGCAAATGCCTCAGATGCATACCAGATACCTTTATATTGACTGCTGGTACCCCAAGAATTTTTTACCATGAAATAGGTTTTACCATTTTGGTCTTTGGCTTTACCATAAATCAACATACCGTGATCGTCAGTAGTTTCCCAATTGTCAAAGGCTTTTTGACGCATTTCTTGTGTTACTTCTATTTCAGGTAATGGACGAGAAGTGAGTTCTGCACGTTTATCTGCCGGTTTCATACCAGTCCAGCGTGCCATATCTGAGCCGGTTAATTCAGCTCCACGATCAGCATCAGGCATTACAGCAATACCATTGCGAGTAAACCCGGTTTCACTCACGTCAGCAGCCCATGCAATAGTGTAGCCATTGTCAATAGCATGATTCATTGTGCGCATTAATTCTTCCATTGGCACATTGTAGGATGGAGCAAAGTGCCAGTTGTCAGGAATCTCTACAGCAAATTCACTATAGAAAGGATGATGAGTGTAAGAAGTTATCGAAATGTAATCATCAGGATTTACACCTAATGAAGCCGCAAATGTTTGAGGTGTGTATTCCTTACCATTGTATACAAAGCTTTCCGGGCATTCTCCTAAATAAGTGTCGTAAATTGCACGCAATCCTTCTTTCCACACCGGAGTGAGTTTCTTATGATTACCTTTGGCAATAGCATCTACATAAGCACCTGCCACAGCATCCAACTCGTTGTGTACAGGCAGAGTGTCACCATACATGATGCCTTGCATGGCTTCTTGTGGAACAATACCATAGTGTTTGAGGCAATGAATCAAGTCGTAGAAACTACCTCCGGGGCTGAATGAACCTTCTGCATGCAGACGTACATACATTTCTGCTCTGTCCATCATCGTGTGGTGCACTAAAAACATTTCTGATAAATCATATTCACCTTTACCCATACGAATCAATTCGGACTCTAAGAAGCCGAGTCCGGAGAAACTCCAGCAAGTGCTTGAGCGATTTTGATTCTTGACACTGGTGATAGGGTTTTCTTTGATGGTGGTAAACACAAACCCTTCTTCTTTTTTGTCTGTTTCCTGAGCGCGAACAAACAGTACGCACATGATGGCACACAAAGTTGATAATAGAACTTTTTTCATGTTAGTTGAAATTGTTTTGTTTTTTATAAAAGGTATTAGAATGATTGTTTATTCATTATTTTGCATCAAATAAGCCTTGATAAAGTCATCTATCTCTCCGTCCAATACAGCTTGCACATTGGATGTTTGGTAATTACTACGGTGGTCCTTCACGCGACGATCATCCATTACATAACTTCTAATCTGCGATCCCCATTCGATTTTCTTCTTTCCGGCTTCTATTTTGGCAGACTCAGCCCTACGTTTTTCCAATTCTAATTCATATAACTGTGAGCGGAGTAAACGCATTGCATTGTCTTTATTTCCGAATTGTGAGCGACTCTCTGTGTTTTCAATGACAATTTCATCAGGCTCTCCTGTTACCGGGTTCTTGAACTTATAGTGAAGGCGCACACCGGTCTCCACTTTATTTACGTTCTGTCCGCCTGCGCCACTACTGCGGAATGTGTCCCATGTGAGGTTGGCTGGGTTGATTTCCACTTCAATGGAGTCATCCACTAAGGGGACAACAAAGACAGAAGTGAAGGAGGTCATGCGTTTGCCTTGTGCATTAAATGGCGAAACACGTACCAAACGATGTACTCCGTTCTCGCTTTTCAGATAGCCGTAGGCTTTGTCTCCTTCTACTTGTATAGTTACCGTTTTAATGCCCGCTTCGTCTCCTTCCTGGAAGTTTGTAATTTCGGCTTTATATCCTTGTCGTTCACACCAACGTTGATACATTCTAAACAGCATGTCAGCCCAATCTTGTGCTTCTGTTCCTCCAGCACCAGCAACAATCTTCAATACAGCGCCCATTTGGTCTTCCTCGCGAGATAGCATGTTTTTCATTTCTAATTCTTCTACACATGCTAAGGCGACTTGATATGAACTTTCTAATTCGTCTTCGGTTACGCCACCTTCCTTATAAAACTCCATGGCGAGTTGAACCTCACCGACAGCATTAGCAACACTTTGATAGCCTTCAACCCACGATTTAAGTTCACGCACTTTCTTCATTTGTTGCTCGGCAGCTTTGGGGTCGTCCCAAAAGTCAGGAGCTTGTGTACGTAGTTCTTCTTCTTCTAATTCCATTTGTTTCCGGTCGATGTCAAAGACACCTCCTCAACGCTTCCGAGCGTTCCAACAAATCTTTAAGTTGGTCTATTTGCATAAATGATAAATTTTATGGCGAAGATACTCTTTTTTTACCACATGACCAAACAACAAACCCACCTTACATTTGACGTAGAAACCACACTCTCTTCACGAGCATTTGTCCTATTACGGAATTTTATATATATTTGCGCTCGTTTGTTTAACCTTAAAAATAATTGTATGTTTAAGAACCATCCTAAAGGATTATTGGCAGCGGCGCTCAGTAATATGGGTGAACGCTTTGGCTATTACATCATGAACGCAGTCCTTGCTTTGTTTCTTTGTTCTAAATTTGGACTCACCGAAGGACAAGCCGGATTGATTTATTCTGTATTTTATGCAGGTATTTACATTTTGAGTTTGGTAGGCGGTATTATTGCCGATAGAACCCAAAATTATAAAGGTACCATTATGAAAGGTCTTTGCATCATGGCATTGGGCTATATCATTTTGTCAATACCTGTGTTGGCTACACCTCAAAACAGCACCTATTTGTTGGCTGTTACATGTGTGGCGCTATTCTTAATCGCATTTGGTAACGGTTTGTTTAAAGGTAACTTGCAAGCTATTGTTGGTCAAATGTATGATAACTTTGAGGCTGAAGAGGCTAAAAAAGGCGAAGAGGCTCTTGCTATTGCAAAAGACAAACGTGACTCTGGTTTCCAAATTTTCTATGTATTTATTAACGTAGGTGGTGTTGTTGCTCCGTTTGTAGCTCCACTTCTTCGTGAATGGTGGTTGGAAACTAATGGGTTGGTTTACAATTCTGCTCTTCCTGCTTATTGCCACGAGTATATCAACAATGCTGCTGCTATGAGTGCTGAGAAATTGGCTAACATGCAGGCTTTGGTTGAATCAGTAGGTGGTACATGGGCTGAAGATATGACAGCTGTCTGTAATCAATATCTTCAAGTGTTCAACGAAGGTGTTCACTTCTCATTTATTGCTTCGGTAGCTGCTATGGCTATTTCGTTGATTATCTTTATTGCTAACAAACGTATTTTCCCTACTCCAGCTAAGAAAGAAGCTGCTGCTGCAGTTGAATATACAGCTGAAGAAAAAGCTGCTATGGCTGCTGAAATTAAACAACGTCTTATGGCTTTGTTTGCTGTGTTGTTTATTGCTATTTTCTTCTGGTTCTCATTCCACCAAAATGGTAATTCTCTTTCTTTGTTTGCTCGTG
>CALGCU010000049.1 GCA_937886455.1 uncultured Bacteroidales bacterium
TAAGTTAGGAGAATCACCAGCATCCACAACAACTTTTTTACCCCAAATGCGGTCATTTTCTTCCATGAACTCGTTTTTGTCCACGACTTGTTTTTCCAAGAAGCGTGTGTCACCCGGGTCAAGGATTTCAACCTTACGCATCATTTGGCGTACAATTACCTCAAAGTGTTTATCATTGATTTTTACACCTTGTAAGCGGTAAACATCTTGTACTTCGTTAACGATGTAGTCTTGTACAGCAGTAGGTCCCTTGATGAGGAGGATATCCTCTGGAGTGATAGCACCATCAGAAAGCGGTGTACCTGCACGTACGAAGTCGTTTTCTTGCACGAGAATCTGTTTAGACAGCGGAATCATGTATTTCTTCACTTCTCCAGATTTGGATGTGATAGCCAATTCACGATTACCACGTTTAATTTTTCCGAATGACACTTCACCATCGATTTCCGCTACCACTGCAGGATTAGACGGGTTACGAGCTTCGAACAATTCAGTTACACGTGGAAGACCTCCGGTGATGTCACCAGCCTTTCCGACTGCACGTGGGATTTTAACCAAGGTTTGACCCACTTGAATTTTGTCACCATTTTCGAGCACCAAGTGAGCACCTACAGGGAGGTTGTATGTTTTAAGCACTTCTCCTCCTTTGCCCAAGACATGAGCAGAAGGCACTTTGTCACGGCTTCTTGATTCAATGATAATCTTTTCGCGCAAGCCTGTAGCGTCGTCAATTTCAGTTTTGAATGTAACATTTTCTTCCACATTTTCAAACTGCAACTTACCAGCTTGTTCAATGATAATCACCGCGTTGAATGGGTCCCATTCGCAGACTTTTGTTCCTTTTGTACAAAGTTGACCATCTTTCACATATAGTTTAGAACCATAAGGAACGTTTTGAGTGGTGAGAACAATGCCCGTAGTTGGGTCGATTACACGCATTTCAGCCAAACGGCTAACAACCACTTGATAAGCATTGCCATTTTCGTCCTTAGCTTCTACTGTGCGTAATTCGTCAAATTCGACACGTCCGTCATAGCGCAATGTGATACCAGATTCAGCAGCAACGTTAGAAGCCACACCACCGACGTGGAATGTACGAAGTGTAAGCTGTGTACCCGGTTCACCAATAGATTGAGCTGCGATAACTCCGACAGCTTCCCCTTTGTTGACCATGCGTCCTGTAGCCAAGTTACGTCCATAACATTTAGCGCAGACACCTTTTTTAGCTTCACATGTGAGTACAGAACGGATTTCTACTTGTTCGATAGGAGAATCTTGAATAATCTTAGCAGCATCTTCACGAATTTCTTCACCTGCTTTGACGATGATTTCTCCTGTCAAAGGATGGATGATGTCGTGTACAGACACGCGACCTAAGATACGTTCATATAGAGAAGCAACAACATCTTCGTTGTTTTTCAGTTCAGTAGCCACCAGACCACGCAAAGTACCGCAGTCTTCTTCGGTGATAATCACATCATGAGAAACGTCCACCAAACGACGTGTCAAATAACCTGCGTCGGCTGTTTTCAAAGCGGTGTCGGCAAGACCCTTACGAGCACCGTGCGTAGAGATAAAGTATTCCAACACAGACAATCCTTCCTTAAAGTTAGAAAGAATTGGGTTTTCAATGATTTGTCCACCTTCAGCACCAGCTTTTTGAGGTTTAGCCATCAAACCACGCATACCAGAGAGCTGACGAATCTGTTCTTTAGAACCACGCGCTCCAGAGTCCAACATCATGTAAACAGAGTTGAAACCTTGATTGTCAGAAGACAATTGTTTCATCAAGACATTAGACAATTTAGAGTTTACGTGTGTCCAAGTATCAATGATTTGGTTGTAACGTTCGTTGTTGGTGATGAATCCCATGTTATAGTTGTTCATGATTTCTTCCACCTCAGCGTTACCTTCAGCCACCAATTGTTCTTTTTCAGCCGGAATGATAATGTCATTCAAGTTGAAAGACAGACCACCACGGAATGCCATGTAGTATCCCAAATCCTTAATATCGTCCAAGAATTTTGCAGTTTTTGCCACGCCACATACTTTGATAATATTACCAATGATGTCGCGCAAAGACTTTTTAGAAAGGATTTCGTTGATGTATCCCACTTCTTTAGGTACGCATTTATTAACTAAGATACGTCCTACAGTGGTTTTAATCGTTTGTAGTGTTAATTCGCCTTGTTCGTTCAAGTCTTCCGTACGCACAGTGATCCATGCGTGCAAGTCAACACATCCTTCATTATAAGCGATTTCTGCTTCTTCAGGAGAATAGAAATTGAGTCCTTCACCCTTTGCTCCATCACGTCCTTTTGTGATGTAGTACAATCCGAGCACCATGTCTTGTGAAGGCACAGTGATAGGTGCACCGTTAGCAGGGTTTAGGATGTTATGAGAAGCAAGCATCAACAATTGAGCTTCCAAAACAGCTTCATTGCTCAAAGGCAAGTGTACAGCCATCTGGTCACCGTCAAAGTCGGCATTAAATGCAGTACATGAAAGTGGGTGTAATTGGATTGCTTTACCTTCAATCATCTTAGGTTGGAAAGCTTGGATACCAAGTCTGTGCAATGTAGGAGCACGGTTGAGCAATACCGGATGTCCTTTCATGACATGTTCCAAGATGTCCCAGATGACAGGTTCTTTACGATCGATTACTTTTTTAGCGGATTTAACAGTCTTTACAATACCACGTTCAATGAGTTTTCTAATCACAAATGGTTTGTATAATTCAGCTGCCATATCTTTAGGCAATCCACATTCGTGCATTTTCAGTTCAGGTCCAACCACAATAACTGAACGTGCAGAGTAGTCAACACGTTTACCCAATAAGTTTTGACGGAAACGACCTTGTTTACCTTTCAAACTATCAGACAAAGATTTCAATGGTCGGTTAGCATCTGTTTTAACCGCACTTGATTTGCGAGAGTTGTCAAACAAGGAGTCCACAGCTTCTTGAAGCATACGTTTTTCGTTACGCAAGATTACTTCAGGAGCTTTAATTTCGATCAAACGTTTCAGACGATTATTACGTATGATTACACGTCTGTACAAGTCATTCAAGTCAGAGGTAGCAAAACGTCCTCCATCGAGTGGCACCAAAGGACGCAATTCAGGTGGGATTACCGGAACTGTTTTAATAATCATCCATTCAGGTTTGTTGCGTGTGCGTGATGCTCTGAATGATTCGACAACTTGCAAGCGTTTTAATGCTTCGTTTTTACGTTGTTGTGATGTATCTGTGTTAGCTTTGTGTCTCAGTTCGTATGACAAGTCATCCAGATTAAGACGTTCGAGCATATCATAGACAGCTTCTGCCCCCATTTTAGCGACAAACTTTTGAGGATCTTTGTCTTCTAACAATTGGTTTTCGCGAGGCAATTGGTCTAACAATGCCAGATATTCATCTTCAGTAAGCAGTTCACCATCAGCAACAAGTCTTTCATTGGCTGAATTTTTATCCCCAATAGGTTTACCAGCCAATTCACCAGCTTGAATTACAACATATTTTTCGTAGTAGATAATTGAGTCCAACTTTTTTGTTGGCATACCCAATAAATATCCCATTTTGTTAGGCAAAGAGCGGAAATACCAAATATGCGCTACAGGCACTACCAATTGTATGTGTCCCATGCGTTCACGGCGCACTTTTTTCTCCGTTACCTCTACCCCGCATCGGTCGCAGACAATACCTTTGTAACGAATTCTTTTGTACTTACCACAATGACATTCATAGTCACGTGTAGGACCAAAGATACGTTCACAAAACAGACCATCACGTTCAGGTTTATACGTACGATAGTTGATTGTCTCAGGTTTCAGCACTTCTCCACTTGACATTCTCAAGATTTCTTCGGGTGAAGCCAATCCGATGGATATTTTACTGAAGCCACCTTTTTTATTATCGTTTTTAAAAGCCATAGTTTTCTCTATTCGGTTTTTATTTATAAGGCTTATGGGGATTTGTCATCCCCCATAAGCTGTTAGTCTAAAGTAACGTTAAGTGCTAAGCCACGCAATTCGTGTAATAACACGTTGAGTGATTCAGGGATACTTGGAGTTGGGAATGGATCACCTTTAACGATAGCCTCATAGGTCTTTACACGGCCCTTGATATCGTCGGACTTAACGGTAAGTATCTCCTGAAGGGTGTAAGCCGCGCCGTATGCTTCC
>CALGCU010000050.1 GCA_937886455.1 uncultured Bacteroidales bacterium
GCATGATTAGCAGGCATAATATCTGTCATATATTTGAAGTCTGCACGATCTTCCATCAAGGTTACAATCTCAGCTTCATTAATCACCTCTTTACGAGCTGTATTCACCAAAAGAGCACCCTTAGGCATTCTATTGAGCAACGCATAGTTAATTGAATTTTTTGTCTCAGCAGTTGCCGGAATGTGCAATGACACCACTTGACATGTTTCATATAATTCTTCTACTGAGTTGAGTGCTTTTACACCATCCTTTTCTATCACCTCTGCCGGACAGAATGCGTCGTAAGCATACACTTCCATGCCGAAACCTTTTGCGATGCGTGCCACATTACGACCCACATTACCATAAGCATGAATACCAAGACGTTTTTCTTTCAATTCAGTTCCTGATGTTCCATTATATAAATTACGAACGGCATAAACCATCATACCGAGTGCCAATTCAGCCACTGCGTTAGAGTTTTGTCCCGGAGTGTTCATCACGCACACACCTGCTTGGGTTGCAGCTTCAAGGTCAACATTATCATATCCTGCACCTGCACGTACAACAATTTTAAGTTGTTTAGCTGCTGCAATTACCTCTGCATCTACAATGTCAGAGCGAATAATAATAGCATCTGCATCTGCTACAGCATCAAGCAATTGTTGTTTATCAGTGTACTTTTCAAGCAAAGCTAATTCATAGCCTGCTGCTTCTACTTCTTTGCGGATTCCATCCACAGCTACTTTAGCAAAGGGTTTTTCGGTTGCTACTAATACTTTCATGGTATATTTTTTTAGAATTTATGTAATTAAACTTGCTTGTTTATGTGGATAAGCGGTGTTTGGGATTCTTCCAAACACCACTTATCATTTAACACATGTTTTATGCTTTCAAAAAGGAATTATGCATGAAGTTTTTCAAAATCACGCATGCATTCTACCAATGCTTGTACTGATTCAAGTGGGCATGCATTGTAGATAGAAGCACGGAATCCACCAACTGAACGGTGTCCTTTAATACCTACCATACCTCTTTCTTTAGCAAACGCCATAAACTCTGCTTCTTTATCTTTATATTCTTCAGCCATAACGAAGCATACGTTCATGATAGAACGGTCTTCCTTAGCTGCTGTTCCCACAAACATACGATTGCGATCGATTTCATTATAAAGAAGTTCTGCTTTCTCGGTATTTATTTTATTCATCACTTCAAGTCCACCCAAGTTTTTAACCCACTTCAATGTTTCGTGCATTACAAAGATAGGGAACACGGGAGGTGTGTTGAACATAGAGATATTACGTTCTTCGTCTGCAGCGTGGGTCTTATAATTAACCATTGTTTGAAGAGGACGATAGTTATTTTCCAATAAATCACGACGAATAATAACAAAAGTAACACCGGCAGGACCTACGTTCTTTTGAGCACCACCATATATCATCGCATATTTAGTAACATCTACAGGACGACTCATAATGTCTGAAGACATATCTGCCACCAAATCAATAGGACAATCCATATCATACTTAATTTCTGTTCCATAGATGGTATTGTTAGTAGTGATATGGAAATAATCTGCATCTGTAGGAATTACATAATCTTTAGGAATATAAGAGTAAGTCTTATCTTCAGAAGAAGCCACAATTTCCACTTCTCCATAGAATTTAGCTTCTTTTGCTGCTTTTTTAGCCCAAACACCGGTTTGAAGATAAGCAGCCTTCTTGTTCAATAGATTAGCAGGTACATGGAAGAATTGAGTAGATGCACCACCACCTAAAAACAACACTTCATAGTTATCTGGAATATTCAACAAATCACGCCATAATTGACGAGTTTCAGCCATTACACGTTCCCATCCCGGTGTACGGTGAGAGATTTCAAGAATACCAATACCGGTGTTGTCAAAATTACGGATAGCTTCAATAGCTGATTCCACTGCTTCGCGCGGAAGAACGCAAGGACCTGCGTTAAAGTTGTGCATTTTCATGATTAAATATTTTTAATTGGTTAATTCTAAATTGTTACTTAAAGTTTACTTTAAACTTCAGCGCAAATATAGCAAGTTTTTTTCTTCAAACAAATTCTTTTGGGGTTCTTTATTCAAAAAGTAAGATTTTTTCATGAAAAAAGCCTGTTTTGCTAACTACAACTTACAATTTGACAGGATATATCTGCATACAAACAACACGCTCGCTAAAAAAAATATTATTGTTGTCCGTTAAAAAAGAAATTTATTCCTATCTAGTGGTCCCGAGATGG
>CALGCU010000051.1 GCA_937886455.1 uncultured Bacteroidales bacterium
ATGTTGCTGAGCATTCCACTGAGTGTGGAATGTGGAACAGGGAAAAATTGGTTGGAAGCACACTGATGTCGCATGATTCATAAAATTTAAGTACATTTGCCAACCCTATGAAAAAAACTTATTTGATGATGAAAAAACATATTATTACACTTATTTTCATTTTAGCAACTGTTGTTACCCAAGCAGCGCTGCGCTTTACAGCCGCATCCATCCCGAGTGAATTAAAAGAAAACGCCACCACTGTTGTGAGAGCCGACCTGATGGAGTATAAACTCAAACCAAATGGAAAAGCTGTGGAGGTGGGCATGAGGGTTATCACCGTATTAGACCCCGCCGGACGTGAGGCAGCCATGTTTGAATGCGTCACATCACGCGAAGAAAATCTCAAAAAATTCGCAGCCATAACCTATGATAGGTATGGAAATAAGGTACGAAAAGAAGGTAAAAAACAACTTAAACGCGCCAGTTATTTACCCAACCACAAGAAACTAAACATAGAACGGGTACAACTGCTTCCTACACCGGCTTCCTACCCATTTACTGTGGTGTATCATTGGGAACGAACCATTCAGAATGGAACTATGCATTTCCCCTTACTCATGCCTCAAAAAGCCTTTAATCAGTCGGTGGAGTATGCAGAATACACCATCTCTGTACCCGATGGATTTGCCACAAAGCGTTTACCCATACGTCATGAAGAAAACTATGCATTCTCCACCGCCAAACGCATGGACAACCACACCTTTAAAATGGAAAACATACCCGCTTTCGTAGAAGACCCATTTTCAAAAGAACTGTTTGACAGAGTGCCCATGATAGTGATTAACCCCAAAATGATGAATCACATGGGAATAGAAGGCGAAATCAACTCATGGGAGGACTTCGCCAACTTCTCTTACACGGTGTTAGATACAATGGGAACACTCTCCGCCGAACAAGTTAAACGCATCCAACTGCTCACAGATTCCATTGAAACAACAGAAGAAAAATTCTGGATTCTTAATGATTCTATCTCACTCAACATACCCTATGCTACATGGGATGATTTACACGGATTATATCCATTGCTCCCTTTACAGGATTGGAAGTTTGCCACAAAAATAGATAGCAGAATGATGGCACTCTATTGGTGGGCAATCTATAAACAAGCCGAAATTCCGGTGGATTATGTGGCTACTAATTCATGGGAAGAAAACCTTCATGAAAACGTACCCAATCTTCATCAATTCAATGCCGCATTACTACGCGTGCGCTTGCCCAAAGACACACTCTGGATTGACTTCTCATCACCAGACCTGCCGGAAGGATACTTCAATTCACTTTGGAGAGGAAAAGACTGGCTGGCAATAGGCACAGACGGAAACCATCAGTTCGTGACTATTCCAACACTGTCAGACACTATCAATAAGCAAACCAGCCACACCGTTGTGGTAGTGGAAACATCAGGAAAAGCCACTATGCAGTTTCAGCGTATCTCTTATGCAATGCAATATGAACAAGAGAAAATCATCATGAAACTTACAGGAAAAAGGCGTGAAAAAGCAATAGCCGCCACATTCGCCATTCCTTCCATCGTACGCAATGTCAATATGACCGAACACAAAGATCCCATAACCCCCTCCATCACCACAAAAGCCAATATTATCAATGGGCAATTTGCAACTAAAATTGGAGGAACACTATACATGTATCCCAACATCCTACATTTAGGATTTAAAATGGACAAAACCTACAGAGAAGAAGGGGATGATATTGTCATATCAAGAGGCTACTGCAATCGCGACACAGTGGACATTTATCCACCCAAAGGATATTTCATAGACAGAGTGCCACAAGAAAAAGAATATAAAACCCCTTATGGCTACTTCCATTTCACATTTGAGCCACTCCCCTATCAAGGCGTACGTCTGATCTATCATCATGAAATGCGTCAAGGAACTTATCCGGCCAACACCTCACGTGAATTCTTAAAATTCCTACGCAACATCACAGACGCCTACTCTGACCGCATCTTTATGAAACGCGACCAGTAAATAAATAGAAAACATACAAGCAAAAGGTTGAAAAGAATTCTTTCTTTTCAACCTTTATTTATTTCCAACAACAATACCCATATACCCCAAAGACAAGCCTATATTTATCTAAAAACAACAGAAATGAGCGTCCTATTTTTCTCGGGACCATCTCGGGACCACTCCGGGACCACTAAATAGGAATAAGATAAAATTGAAATAAGAAATACCACAATTGAAACCACCATTCACGAACTTTCCACATCTATAACCAACTCACTGTTTCACAGTTGATGAAATTGTAAGAGAAGATTGTTGTATAACATCTTTTGTGTTTTCATAGATTGTTATATCTTTGCAACAAATAATATAACTTTGATTAGGTATGAAAAAATTAGAAGATTTAGTTGCTGAACGTTTATTAAAAGTAAAGGCTATCAAACTACAACCCAACAACCCATTTACCTGGGCGTCAGGTTGGAATTCTCCTATATATTGTGACAACAGAAAGACACTCTCTTATCCTCCCATCCGTTCTTTCATCAAGACAGAATTAGCACGTTTGGTGTTGGAAAAATATCCGGATGTAGAAACCATCGCAGGAGTGGCAACAGGTGCTATTGCACAAGGCGCATTAGTAGCTGATGCATTAGGACTACCTTTTGTATATGTACGTCCCACACCAAAAGATCATGGACTCGAAAACATGATTGAAGGTGACTTGAAGCCCAAACAAAAAGTTGTAGTGATTGAAGACCTAATCTCCACCGGAGGAAGTAGTCTTAAAGCTGTTGAAGCATTGCGTAAAGATGGCTCTACCGTATTAGGTATGATGGCTATCTTCTCCTATGGTTTCCCGATAGCAGAAGAAAATTTCAAAAAAGCACACGTAGAACTCACCACATTGTGTAACTACGACGCCGTGTTGCGCCACGCATTAGAAATTAATTATATCTCACAAGACGAAATCGACACATTGCAGGAATGGAGAAAAGACCCTGCTAATTGGAGAAAATAATCTACACACATTATGGCTTCTACGTCATACGAAAGCGATATTAAAAGAATCAATGCTGACGAGGTAAGCGTTTTCACTTTGTTGAGCGACCTTAGTCGCCTGGAGGCTTTGAAAGACAAACTCCCTGCAGATAAAGTGAAAGATGCTTACTTTGATGCAGACTCAGTGCGAATGAAAGTGGATATGTTAGGCGAAGTAGGAATGAGAATCATTCTGCGAGAACCCTACAAGACCATTAAATTCCAAGCAGAGAACACACCATTTGAAGTCAATTTTTGGATACAAATCAAACAAGTAGCCACAAATGACACGCGTATCAAACTTACACTAAGAGCCGAACTACCAACTATGGTGAAAATGATGCTCGGAAATAAACTGCAAGAAGGAATCAACCAGATAGCTGACATGCTCACCAGATTGCCTTATCAATAAAAAAAACAAACAGAATAAGCACATATTCTAACAAAAAGAACGATTTATTTTGTTTTTACTGAAAATTACACTATTTTTGCACCTGTTCATTCAATAAATCTATTGCCTATAAGTACACATCTACTCGTTAAACAAAGAAAAAAGTATCTCAAATGAAACAAATGAGTCATTTTTCCGATGACGAGTTGGTTAAGTTGTACGAACAAGGGAATAATGAAGCCTTTGAGCAATTGCTCAATCGTTACAAAGACAGGGTTTTCACACAAATTTTTCTCGTTGTACACAACAAAGAACTAGCAGAAGATATCTTCCAGGATACCTTCATAAAAGCTATCATCTTTATGAAGCAAGGTAGATATACAGACGTGGGAAAATTCTATCCATGGCTGAGTCGTATAGCTCATAATCTCATAGTTGACCATTTTCGTCGTAACTACATAGAACAAAATATATCCGGAGATTCACAAGATATAGAACTTATCAATGCTTTAAACTTGAGCGAGAGAAGCATAGAAGATGTGATGGTAAATGAACAACTGCTTGCAGATGTGGTCAAACTCATTAATTATCTCCCCGAAAATCAACAAGAGGTAGTGCGAATGCGTTTTTTTGAAGACCTTAGTTTTAAAGAAATAGCAGATGCCACAGGAGTAAGCATTAACACAGCATTAGGACGCATGCGTTATGCTCTGTTGAACTTGCGCAAATTAGCACAAGAATATCACATCATGTTAGAAAACTGATTTACACATAAAAGATAAATACTAAAGAGGCATACCAACAGAAAGGTGTGCCTCTTTTTTAAGGCTGTAAACAAATATTGCACACATGAACAACAAATATACTTTATCAAGCCGAAAAAATAATGTAACTTTGAGCCTTCAAAGCAAATACTGTAAGAATGAAAAAATACACTTTGATTCTATCCCTTATATTGAGTGCATGCATGGCTGTTTTTGGACAAGCAGGTAAGGGTGTGTTTGGCTTTTTAGAACTGCCGGTTTCTGCCCACATGGCAGCTTATGGAGGAAGCAATGTAGCTATTAAAGATGCAGACGTAAGTTATGCTTTCTTAAATCCATCCCTTCTCAATAATGAAACACACAATAGTTTGAGCCTTAATTTTGCTGACTATATCTCCGATGTGATGTTTGGCTCAGTGGCTTATGGGTATAACTATAAAGACAATTACTTTGCTGCAGGAATACAATACTTAGACTATGGAAAATTTCAAGGCATGACAGAATGGGGCGAAGCAACCAATACATTTTATGCCAAAGACATGTCCTTAAACTTAATCTATGCACGTAAACTCAATGAATTGTTCTCTGTGGGAGTAACACTCAAAACAATGTATTCTGTCTATGAACGCTATTCAAGTGTGGGAATGGCTGCTGACATTGGTGCCTATTTTAACACCCCCGACAAACTCTTCTCCATGGGGCTCGTGTGTAGCAATGTTGGAGGACAACTCAAACCTTTCTATCCGGGAGATAAATTAGAATGGGCTCCTGTCAACCTACAACTGGGATTAGCACTCAAGTTTGCACATGCTCCCATCAGATTATCCATCAATATGCACAATCTTCAACGATGGGATTTATCCTATCAACTGACTAACCAACCCAGCAATTCTTTAACAGGAGAAAATCAATCAGGTAAAATCAACTTTTTTGACATGGCACTCAGACATGCACTTTTTGCCGTGGACATATTGCCTCACAAAAACGTTTACCTCACTCTCAGTTACAACCACAGAAGAATGGCTGAACTTAGAGCAGCAGGCTTTAAAAATATAACAGGACTGGCCTTCGGAGCCGGTATTAAGGTCTATCAATTTAGAGTGGACTTTGCTATGGCACAATATCAAAGAGGAAACTTCGCCTACCATGTATCCCTCTCTACAGACATAGATGGTTTTAAGAAAAAACAATTATAATCTAATATATGAAACGAATTATTGTAGCTGTTGATGGCTATTCCTCATGCGGGAAAAGCACTATTGCAAAATCATTAGCTCGCTATGCTGGCTACACATACATTGACACAGGTGCTATGTATAGAGCAGCTGCGCTATATGCCATGAATGAAGGTTTGATGGATGCCGAAACAATCAACGAACAAGCCTTACGGGATAAAATACACCATATTCGCATAGAGTTTCGCAGAAAACCAACAGGCGACGGCCAAGACACATTCCTTAACGGCGAGAATGTAGAGGGAATCATTCGCACATTAGAAGTGGCTAATGCAGCCAGCAGAATCAGTACACTCGCTTTTGTGAGAGAAGAATTAGTACGACAACAACAAGAAATGGGCATTAACAAAGGCATTGTCATGGATGGTAGAGACATTGGCACTGTCGTGTTCCCACAAGCTGAATTGAAACTATTCCTGACAGCCTCACCCGAGATTCGTGCACAAAGAAGATACAAAGAACTCCAACAAAAGGGCATAGAAGAAGATTTTCAGTCTGTACTAAACAATGTGATTGAGCGTGACTACAGAGACACACATCGTGAACAAAGTCCACTAAAACAAGCAGAAGATGCTATATTGGTGGACAACTCACAACTCACCATTGAGCAACAAAATGAATGTGTCAGAAAACTCTTTGAACAAAAGATTGTTTCTTAAACAGATAATGCAACTGACAACTTATCTCATACATCAACATGTCACATCAAACTATTATTGATAAAGAATCAGGGTTCTGCTTTGGAGTGGTAACAGCCATTAAGAAAGCAGAAGAAGAATTGGCAAAAGGCGAACCGCTTTATTGTCTGGGCGACATTGTGCACAATGGTAGAGAAGTAGAACGCTTGGCAGAGATGGGATTAGTCACCATTGACCATGACACATTCAAGACATTGCGAAATGTAAAAGTTCTGCTGAGAGCACATGGTGAACCACCTTCCACCTATCAAATAGCAAAAGAAAATAACATCACCATTATCGATGCATCATGCCCTGTGGTGTTGCGCTTACAGTCAAAAATCAAAAAGCGTTTTCAGGAAGACAAAGACTGCCAAATCGTTATTTATGGTAAAAAGGGACATGCAGAAGTAGTTGGATTAGAAGGTCAGACCAATGGTACAGCCATTGTTGTAGAGGGAGAAAACGATGTAGAAAGCATTGACTTTACCCGGGATATCAGTCTCTTCTCACAAACCACAAAACCTCTGGATGGATTCAACCGACTCATTGAAATCATCAAAGAAAGAAAAACAGAGGGTCATTTTGACTACTTTGACACTATTTGCCGCCAAGTGGCAAACCGAATACCCAACATACGAAGATTTGCCGAAGAAAATAATATAGTGTTCTTTGTCGGAGGTAAAAAAAGTTCCAATGGAAAAGTCTTGTTTGAACATTGCAAAGAGGCTAATCCAAACACCTTTTTCGTTTCCGGACCAGATGAAATCACCCCCGAACAACTACAACAGTGCAAAGGAAAGAAGATCGGAATATGTGGTGCCACATCCACACCTTCATGGTTAATGGTAGATGTAAAAAATCTTATTGATAGTAAATTAGACTAATTATGGAATATAAATTACAATGCATAGGTGTGCTTACTTCAGGAGGTGACTCTCCAGGAATGAATGCCGCCATACGTGCTGTCACGCGAACAGCAATCTACAATGGAATCAGAGTTAAAGCTATCTACAGGGGCTACAAAGGACTCATCACAGGAGAAATTAGAGAATTTCAGACACAAGATGTAAGCAACATTATCCAACAAGGAGGTACAATTCTCAAGACTGCAAGATGTCAAGAATTCACCACACCAGAAGGCAGAAAAGTTGCCTATGAAACACTCCAACGTGAACAAATAGATGCACTGGTAGTAATCGGAGGTGATGGCACCTTTACCGGAGCACGTGTCTTTGCACAAGAATACAATATTCCCATTGTGGGACTACCTGGTACAATCGATAATGACCTATGGGGAACAGATGCCACTATAGGTTATGACACTGCACTCAACACCATTGTTGACGCTGTGGACAAAATTCGTGATACAGCATCATCACACGAACGACTCTTCTTTGTGGAAGTAATGGGAAGAGACGCCGGGTTCTTAGCCTTGAATAGTGCCATTGCAGCAGGTGCAGAAGCGGCTATCATTCCGGAAAGAGAAACCCAAGAAGAACAACTGGAAGCCTTAGTAAAAAACGGTTTCCGTAAATCGAAAAACAGTAGTATAGTGATTGTGGCAGAAAGCAAAGAGACAGGAGGAGCCCAAGCCTTAGCTGAGAAGATGCACCAACACCATCCCGAATACGATGTAAGAGTCACTATCTTAGGACATATACAACGAGGCGGTTCTCCAACTGCCATAGACCGTATTCTGGCAAGTCGTATGGGAGCTGCTGCCATTGATGCCTTACTTGATGAACAACGTAGTATCATGATTGGTATTCAAAATGACAATATAGTGCATGTTCCATTCACAAAAGCCATTAAAGATGATAAGCAAGTCAATCCAGAAAAGGTAGCCATACTCCAACAACTATCTATCTAACAACTCACATCACAGAAATACAATTAAGACACTCCTTTGCAGCGACATTATGTCAATACAAAGGAGTGTTTTATTTTACACTATTGTTGCCTACCCCTGCCCTCCTCACTTAACATAAATCCGGTTAATTCCAAACTTTTATCAAGCAATAACAACTCTCAGAACAGTCAGGGAGTATAGCCCCTTTTTTTAGTCTAAATATATTTAAAGGAAAATACGTACTTTTGCACAGCAACAAGCAATTCATTAACAAGGATGCAGGTAGGAATTTCTTTATGTACACATGGTACAGCTACAAAGATATTAAATGGTCGTCGGCTCACCATGAAACGTGGCACACTACACATTGTGAGTCCACTAATCACATGCGTTGAACTCTCACAGTCGGAGGACTATAAATACTTATCCCTTACCGACACTCCCGACCAATTGATAGACGTCATGTATCCCTACCTTTCACATCTGGCAGAGAGCAATATGCCCCTCTTTCCCGTCATAGAACTTTCAGAAGAACGTTGTCAATATTACGAAGAAAACATATACAACCTCCTCCAAAAACAAAACGACTTACCAGGCTTACCAACCAACATCTTGCGTCAAGCCAATGAAAAACTGATTCTTTTACGCAAACAAATATTGGTGTTGGAA
>CALGCU010000052.1 GCA_937886455.1 uncultured Bacteroidales bacterium
TATCGCTACAGGCGAAGCTGCTAAGGCCTTGGCTGAAGCAGGAGCTGATGCTGTGAAAGTGGGAATTGGGCCAGGCTCAATTTGTACGACGCGTGTGGTGGCTGGTGTGGGTGTACCACAACTTTCTGCTATCTATGAAGTGGCTAAGGCTTTGCAGGGTACTGATGTGCCTCTGATTGCTGATGGTGGTTTGCGCTACTCCGGTGATGTGGTAAAAGCTTTGGCTGCCGGTGGGTATTGTGTTATGGTTGGTTCGTTGGTGGCCGGTGTGGAAGAATCTCCGGGAGAAACAATCATTTTCAATGGACGTAAGTTTAAGTCTTATCGCGGAATGGGGTCATTGGAGGCTATGGAACGTGGTAGTAAAGACCGTTACTTCCAATCCGGTGAGGTGGATGTGAAAAAATTAGTTCCGGAAGGAATTGCTGCTCGTGTTCCTTATAAAGGTTCGCTGTTTGAAGTGGTGTATCAATTAGTGGGCGGATTGCGTGCCGGTATGGGTTATTGTGGAGCTAAGGATATTTTGGCGCTTCATCAAGCTCAGTTTGTGCGCATTACCAATGCGGGTGTTTTGGAAAGTCACCCACATGATGTGACCATCACACGTGAGGCTCCTAACTACAGTCGTGGTGAAAATTAATGAAAAAATAAATTTACAGTAGAAATATAAACAAAAGAGTATGAAAGTACGCACATGGTTGCTTGGATGTTGTTGCGTTTTTACATTGGCAACATCTGCTCAGAATGAAGTGTTGATGACGATAGGTGATAAACCAATCTATGCTTCGGAATTTGAATATATTTACACTAAAAACAATCAAGCCGGAAATGTAGCCAATAGACAGCCTTTGGAAGAGTATTTGGATTTGTTTATAAATTTCAAATTGAAAGTGGTGGCTGCTGAAGCTGAAGGGTTAGATACTACGGCTGCTTTTAAGGCGGAACTGAGAGGCTATCGCAATCAATTGGCAGCTCCTTATCTTACAGATAATGAGGAGAGTGAACGATTGCTTCAAGAAGCATACGCCCGCAAAAAGGAAAATGTGAAAATAGCACATGTGGCTTTCAAATTGCCTGATAATCCAACTGCAGATGATACATTGCAGGTGTATAAGAAGGTAATGGAGGTGCGTTCGGCTTTGTTGTCAAAGAATAAGAAAAAACGCTTAACATTCGAGCAAGCGGCACGTAAGTATTCAGATGATCCAACAGTGAATGAAAACGGAGGAGTGTTAGGTTGGGTGAGTGTTTTCCGCTATCTTTATCCTTTGGAATGTGCAGCCTACAACACTCCTGTAGGAGAAGTGTCTATGCCGGTAAGAACACATTTTGGCTATCACCTTGTGAAAGTGCTTGATCGTATTCCGAGTGCAGGCGATGTTCTCACCGCTCATATCATGCTTTTCACGAGCAGAGACAATGATAGTATAAATCAACGTGCGGCTTTCTTGGCCGACTCAATCTCACAACGCTTGAAAGCCGGAGAGGACTTTGTTTCTCTTGTGCGCAACTATTCACAAGACCGTGGTTCTACGGGACGTGATGGACAATTGCCGTGGTTTGGAAGAGGTGAAATGGCTTCGCCTGAATATGAAGAAGTGGCTTTTTCGCTCAACAAAGGCGAAATTAGCGAACCTTTCCGTTCAGCTTATGGATGGCACATTGTTCAACTACAAGATAAAAGAGAACTACGCCCATTGGAAGAAATGCGTGATGAGTTGGAACGTAATGTAGAACGTGACACTCGTGGCCGACAAGTGCAATTGTCTTTTGTGAATAAGTTGAAACAGAAATATGCTTATGAGGCACAAGAAGAAAATTGGGCACCTCTTTACGCTTATGCAGCCACAATGGATATGGGAAGCCCAGCATTCTTGGACTCTGTGGCTACTATCTCTAACGTTTTGTTTTCAATTAATAATAAAGAATATACCACTAAGGATTGGGCTCAGTACATAAAAACGCATGCAAGAAAGGTGTCGCAAGCCATTCCGGAAGAAGCTGTGAAGCAGCGTATTGCTGACTATGTGAAGGATGAGCTGATAGCATTGGCAGATGAAGACTTGGCCAATGAACATGCTGACTTTAGAAATCTGCTCAATGAATATCATGATGGTATTTTGCTCTTTGAAGTAAGTAATCGTGAAGTCTGGGAGCGTGCTTCTAAGGATGAAGAGGGTATGGAGAAATTCTTTGATGCACATCGTGCTGATTATGCCTGGTCAGAGCCCCACTACAAAGGTAGTGTCATCTATTGTAAAGATAAATCCACGTGGAAAGCAGCTAAAGCAATTGCTAAGCATACTGAAGCCGACTCTCTACAAACATACTTGGCGCGTCGATTGAATGATAGTATTCAATATGTGCGTATTGAACAGGGTCTATATGTCAAAGGTGATAATCCTGTGGTGGATAAACAGATTTTCAAAACTGGCAACTATAAACCGACGGAGGAATATCCGTATGTCTTTGTAAAAGGATATTTGCAGAAAGAATTGCCTGACGATTATAATGATGTGAGAGGGGTTCTTACATCTGACTATCAACAATTCTTGGAAAAAGAATGGATTAAACAACTCAGAATCACGTATCCAGTAGCAGTGGACGACAGAGTGTTTGAGGCACTAAAACAACGACTAAAATAATCTTAACAGATAGGTAATAGGAGTGGATTCGAAGAGAATCTGCTCCTCTATATATTTCATTGATTTAGAATTTATAAAGTAAAACTACACACATGAAGCATTTCAAATTATGGAATAATCTATTGGGGTGGTTGTCTTTTGCAGTAGCTGCGGTCACCTACCTCTTGACGATGGAACCAACAGCCAGTTTCTGGGACTGTGGGGAGTTTATCTCTACAGCATATAAGTTAGACGTAGGACACCCTCCTGGAGCTCCGTTCTTTATGCTCACAGGACGTTTCTTCTCTCTCTTTGCCTCCGACCCCACAAAGGTTGCGATGATGATTAACGCCTTGTCGGCTCTGTGTAGCGCTTTTACTATTCTATTCCTATTTTGGACTATTACGCGATTAGGACGTATATTGCTTGATAATAAACAGCCTGAAAATTTGACTATTGGTCAGGGAATTGCTTTGCTTGGCGCCGGATTAGTGGGAGCTTTGGCTTATACGTTCTCTGATACATTTTGGTTCTCTGCGGTGGAAGGTGAAGTGTATGCTTATTCGTCTTTATTCACAGCGGTAGTCTTCTGGAGTATATTGAAGTGGCATGAACAAGCTGATGAAGAAGGGTCTGATAGATGGCTTATCTTGATTGCTTATTTAATGGGACTTTCTATTGGTGTACACTTGTTGAACCTCTTGGCTATCCCGGCTATTGTGATGGTGTACTACTATCGTAAGTTTAATGCTTCATGGAAGGGAGCATTAGGCGCCTTTGTTGCTTCTGCGGCAATCTTGGCCACTGTCCTCTATGGTATGATTCCGGGATTCGTTGAAGTGGCTTGCTGGTTTGAATTACTTTTTGTGAATGTATTACACCTTCCATTTAATACGGGTGTACTGGTATATATTTGTTTGACAGTGGTTGCCTTGGCATGGGCTATCTGGGAAACAGCTACAGCCAAGAACTATTGGCGTATGATAGCCTCTTTTATTGTGGCAATTACAGCAGTGGGAATACCTTTCTTCAAAGAAAGTGTTGTCATCGGTGTGATAGTCATTGCACTTTTGGCTGGATTCTTCTATTGGAAACGTGAAGTAGTAGAGGCTCGTTGGCTCAATACGGTTATTATGATGATTACTGTAATGTTGATTGGGTATTCTTCTTATGCGGTTATTGTAATACGCTCTGCGGCTGAACCGCCAATGGACCAAAACTCGCCTGATAATGTGTTTGCGCTTAAGGCGTATTTGAACCGTGAACAGTATGGTGACCGACCTTTGATATATGGAGCAGTATATAGCGCTCCGGGAAAACGCGTGCCGGAGGGCATGTATTGTGTGCCGGAAACAAAACAAGGTGCTGCTCAATATGCGCCAAAACCTAAAAATGACCCTAACGAACCGGATGAATACATTGTTACGGGATATAAAGTTACTTATGTGACGGATGAAAAGTTCAATATGCTTTTCCCGCGTATGTACAGCAGTCAGGATAGTCATGTTAAGGCTTACAAGGAATGGGCAAAAATCAAAGGTAATAAGGTAAGTTACGAAACATGCGGACAACGTCAAACGGCAGTGAAACCTACCTTTGCAGAAAACTTGCGATTTTTCTTTAGTTATCAATGCAATTTTATGTATTGGCGCTACTTTATGTGGAATTTTAGCGGAAGACAAAACGACTTGCAAGGGCATGGTGAACTTGATAAAGGAAACTGGATTACGGGTATTCCATTCATTGATAATGCTATGCTTGGTGATCAAAGTACATTACCCGACTCGTTGGCTGATAACAAAGGACGTAATCGCTACTACTTATTGCCACTCTTGTTGGGTATTATTGGAATAATTTTCCAACTCACCAAGGGTAAAAAAGGTGAACAAAACTTTTTTATCACTTTCTTGCTCTTCTTCCTCACAGGATTGGCTATTGTGGTTTACCTTAACCAAACTCCCTACCAACCGCGTGAACGTGACTATGCGTATGCAGGATCTTTCTATGCTTTCTGTATATGGATTGGATTGGGTGTTTTAGGTGTGGCAAAAGCAATAGAAAAGATAATGCCTAAATCGGTAGCTGCTATATTGGCAACACTCATTTGTTTAGGTGTACCTACTTTGATGGCAACTGAAAACTGGGACGATCACGATAGAAGTGACAGATACGTGGCTCGTGATTTCGGGGCTAACTATCTCACTTCATGTGAACCTAATTCCATCATCTTTTGTAATGGAGATAACGACACGTTCCCATTGTGGTACAATCAAGAGGTAGAGGGCTACCGAACTGATGTTCGTTCATGTAATTTGAGCTATCTGAACACAGATTGGTACATCGACCAGATGAAGCGTCCTTATTATGAGTCGGAAGCTTTGCCTATTTCTTGGGAAAAGAAAGACTACATGGCAGGAAAGAATGACTATGTTTTAGTGGATAATCGCCTCAATATGGAACTAAGTCTTCAATCTGTGTACGACTTCTTGCTCTCTGATGACCCGCGCACAAAATTGGAGAATGGAGAAGCCTACATACCTACTACGAAAGTTTATATACCGGTTGATAGAAATGTTGTGGCTCAGAGTACGCTCTTCGGAGATACAACTAAATATAATCCGAATGACTATGCTCAACGCTTAGACTTGAGAATGAAAAGAGGCATGACCAAAAGCGAACTCATGGCGATGGAAATGCTGCAAACGGCGCAATGGAAACGTCCTATCTATTTTGCCATCACAGTAGGAAATGATTATTACCTCGGATTGGAAAAGTATTTTGAACTCACTGGTATGGCATATAGAGTGACACCAATTGCAAGCAAGGATGGACAGCCACGTGTGAACACAGAAATTATGTACGACAACCTTATGAACAAATTCCGCTATGGAAATGTGGCGTCTGAAAATGTTTATCTGGATGAAAATACACTACGCATGTGTGGCACACACAGAATGATGTTCGCTCAATTAGCTGACGCTTTAATTAGGGAAGGACAAAATGAAAAAGCACTCAAAGCTGTGGACTATAGTTTTGAGGTATTACCCGGAAAAACAGTTAAACATGACTATTATTCCACCCTCTTGGCTGATGCTTATTATCGATTGGCACAACCCGAAAAGGCGGATGAAATCATGAGAGCGGTAGCCACTGACTGTGTGCAATATCTGTATTGGATAGCTTCTATGGGGCAGCAAAAAGCTGCTGTGATGAAACATCAAAACGGACAAAAGATAGCTATGCTTAATCACGTTTTGAGCATTTGCAATCAGTATGGAAGATACGAGGTAATGAAAGAATATGAAGCCGACTTTTTGCGATTTGCAGATACACGTGGAAGATAGGCCTTAGGATTAAGTGTAAATTATAATAAAGGAAATAACATTATGAATGCTAAATTAAAGAACTTCTTCATACGCCTGCTCAGTGGCGCGGTATTTGTCTCTTTAGTGTTGGGGACATTGTTATTTTGCCCAATAGCATTCATAGTGCTGTTTGCTGTCTTTGTGGCAATTGGTCTGCATGAATTTCATCGTGCCACCAATCAGTCTGAAAACCTCTCTGTGTCTGCATGGAGTGCAATGTTAGCAGGCGTCTTGCTTTTCTTGGCATTTTTCCAACAACAAGCTGCAGTGGCTGGACCATCACTCTTTGCTATCTACGCCTTGTGGCTCATGGCATGTCTGCTGGCTGAACTTTTCAGAAAAAAAGAAAAACCTCTCCATAATCTTGCCTACATGGCATTAGGACAACTCTATGTTGCACTCCCATTGGCCATGCTTTCACTACTGTTGTTTACTAAAGATGGTGCGTGGCAGTCGGCTTGGGTATTGTTGATGCTCGTCACTATTTGGATCAACGACTCGTTTGCCTATATCTTTGGAATCTTGTTGGGAAAACACAGAATGTTTGAACGCATCTCACCTAAAAAGTCTTGGGAGGGATTTGCTGGAGGGGCATTCATGTCCTTGCTCTTTGGCATTGCGTGCTACTATTACGTACCGCAACTTTTCCCTACAGCCACACCCTCTTTGAACTTATGGCAGTGGATGTTGTTGGCTGAAATCATCGTCGCTTCCTCAACATTGGGAGACTTGTTGGAATCTCTCATGAAAAGAAACTTAGGAATTAAAGACTACGGAAGAATCATGCCGGGACACGGCGGAGTGCTCGATAGATTTGATAGTCTTATTGCTTCCGTAATAGCTCTATGGGCGTTTCTTGCTCTCTTGTAACAATAAAACAGCTTTTCTGACGTTGAATAAATTGATATGAAAAAAATACTGTTGTTGTTTTGTTTGCTCACACTCGTTCCGTTTCAAACTCTGCTGAAAGGGCAGAATCTTTTGTATGTGGATGAACGCCCATTGCATTTCGGATTCTCGTTGGGGATGAACTTGATGGACTTGACTGTTAATCCAAGTATGCTCCCTTGTGGACCTAATGGAGAGGTACTCCAAGCACGTGTCTCTTCTATGTTGCCTGGCTTCTCCGTCGGAGTAATTGGCGATGTACGCCTGAATCGTTATTTTAATCTAAGACTTCACCCCACTTTTCACTTCGGACAACGTACCATAAGTTACAAACCGGATGGAGCTGATAAAAAAGACCCTATCGCCTATAAGACTGACATAGTCTCTATGCCTATTACAGTTCCTGTTTATGTGAAATTTAATGCGGATAGAGAGTGGAATGGAAGACCTTACTTGCTGGCTGGTGCTGGCGTCTCCTTTGATGTGGGACGTGACAAAGAACGCTATGTACTCACCAAGTTCTTTGATTATTTCATTGAGTTTGGAGTGGGATGTGAACTCTATTTCTCTTTCTTTAAGCTCTCCCCGGAACTTAAATTCTCCATCGGACTCAATAACGCACTTGTCCCGGTTGACCAACGTCCCGAACTGCGAGACGAAACGGTGCAATTCTACACTAACGCACTCAGCCGACTCGGAACACGTATGCTGACACTATCTTTCAACTTTGAATAACTAACCCAAACATGCAGATAATAAAAACGACGGGCATATTGTCCGTCGTTTCTATTCGTAAAAATATATTCTACGCTAATTCATCAATACGTTTTAATACATCTAATCTCTTTTCGGCAATATATTCCCACAAAGCATTAAAATATGCCTTCACAGCCTTCTTGTCACCCACATTAGCATGAGAAATGCGCTTAATGGCTTCTTCTTGATATGTTGCTACATCATTGAGTATTTGCACGAGTTGAGAAATGTCAACTGTTCTATCTTGTGATTTGAGTAAACAAATAAATTGAATACACTCACAGTCTTGCGCGATAAGTTTCTTTAAAGTCCTACGATTAGCCATAATACGATAATCTTAAATATGAATAAATTATATATGAAGAGGAAAATCATGGTGATTTGCCTGTTTCGAGAGCAAATGTAGTGAATTATTCTAACATAACAACATTCCTAAATCAATATTTTCATCTACAATATGTTCTCCCCACGGGAGATATCTTGACATACACCATACAAAATCTCTAAGCTGCGGATTATATTTGGCATAATAAAAGGTATCTATTCTCTTGCCAATATAATAATCATCTTCGCTTTCACAGTAATAGAATTTGTAGATGTCTTTTGTTGCAATCACATCTTCCGATTCCATGTTATCAATTGCTTCTTGTATCTCAAAAAGATTAAGTTCCCATGATTCGCCCAACTTATACCTTGTAGAGCGTTGCCCTTTTTCAAGCAATGCAATCACATCTTCTCCCTTACTCACATAGTTATCTTCATTTACCTCTTTGATTTCAGGTATATTATTATTACAGTCCCTTTTTGAAATATCTGAGGACATATGCTTACCTCCTATAAAAACGTTTTGTGTCTATTCTACGTCGGTAAAATTGTAGTTAAAACTTTTGTACGCGATTCTTCAGTCATTGGTTTGCCACACATCGGACAGTACCTATATCTTTCTGCTTTATATTCAGAAAAATTACAATCGCTACATTCCGTAGGCAGTTCTATCTCAATGTCTACG
>CALGCU010000053.1 GCA_937886455.1 uncultured Bacteroidales bacterium
TGTTTACTGTACCTTTTTTTGTAAAAAAAAGATTTAAAATTGATTTTCCAAATACTTTAGAAATACTAATTTTATTGTTTATATTTTCAGCGGAAATCTTGGGTGAAATAAATAAATTTTATGTGGTTATACCTTTTTGGGACACTTTACTTCATACAATAAATGGATTTTTGGCCGCTGGAGTGGGTTTTGCCTTATTTGATTTATTAAATAAAAACAGTAAAGGTATTAATCTTTCTCCATTATATGTAGACATTATTACTGCTACTTTTTTGTTTTCCATCTTTTAATTACCTTTCGTTACTTTAAAAATATACATTCCATCTTCTTCATATATTTTATATCACAAATGTATAACACTTATATAACACTTGCAAGAAATAGGCAAAACTTTTAAGAAATTCTTTCTTTTTCTCTTTCTTGTATGAGGAGCAAACGCTCTGCTACTAATGTGTTGATTTCTTCACTTGCGGTATAATTGTTCTGAAGACTCAATAGGTATTGCTTGGCTTGAAAATCATCACCATTCTTCATGTTGATGTCAGCAAGCAACACTAAACTGCGTGCCAACCAAAATTGATGAGGCGTATTCTTGCTTGCGAAGTCCATAATCTCTGTCTCGGAAGCTACTAAGTCACCGGCATTATAATGTATATCGGCTAATAAATATTTAGCTTCTGCACCCATTTCACTTTGTAGATTGCTTGCCAAATATTGCAAATCGGCTGTGGCTAACATAGGTTGACCTTGTTGCAAGTAGGCTTTAGCACGCGTGTAGTGTGCTTCTTTCTTCATCTCTTCATCTGATTGAGTGTCTTGAATGATTTGACCGGCCAAGTCAATGGTGGTTGAGAAATCATTCAATTTGTTGCTACAACGCAATGTCCCGATGCGAGCTGCATGGATAATTTCTGTACTGTTGGCTATCTTTTGTAAGGACTGAAAATAAACTCTTGCTGAATCATATTGTTGCAAATCATAACTAAGCATGGCGCAACGTGTATATGCTTCTTCTATATAGGGATTGTTGGCAATGTGTGTAAGCTTATCATAGGCAGCCAAAGCATTGGTCTTATCATCTATGTTGTAATAACTGGTGGCAAGATAATAAGAAGCTTGTGTGCAATAACGACCAACCGGGCAGAAGCGTTCTACGTATGTTTCCAAACCTTTTGCGGCTTCTTTGTAGTTACCTTGTATGAACTGATGTTCTGCTGCCATATATGTGAGGGAGTCTTCTTTATTGGTAGAAGGCACTGTGATAATGGTTCCCAATGTCTTGGTGTAAGCCAAATAATCACTGATACGATTCAAGGTAACGTAGGATGACTCAATTCCTTGTAATGCGGTGTATGATTCCTCACTACCTGGGTAAAGAGTAATCACTTTCTTGTAGGCTTCAATAGCTTTTTCATGCTCGCCAAGTCCGGATTGCACCATACCTATTTCCAATGCGGATAAACGTACTAAATCACTGTGTGGGTAGGCTGCTAAAATACGTTCGTAGGTGTTGATAGCTGATATATTGTCATTTTTCATTAAGTATGCACGTGCCATTTCATATAAAGCATCATCTGCATAATCTGATTTAGGGTAGCCCTTAACAAGTTTCTCCAATGTGATAATTTTATCGTCATATTTCTTGAGAAGACCTAATATGCAACCGCGTTGATAAGAAGCATAGTCAGCGCCGGGTTGCCCACTGGTGATAACTTTGGCATATTGCTTTTCTGCTTCTGCGAAGTTGCGGTCATGGAAATAGCAATCGCCAATACGGTTTTGTGTGTCTGCTACTCGCTTGTTATCTTTACTGCTCGTGTTTAGATAATTCTTGAAGTGAGTAAGTGCAGTGGCATAGTTCTGTTGACTGAAACATGCATATCCTAATGCGTAATGCACTATCTGATTGTTGGGGTTGTTCTTGCTATCTGAACGTTTTATGAAGCGATTCCAATTTGACTCTGCATTCTGTGCTTGACCCATGCGATAATAACAATCTCCTTCCCAGAAAAGACAATCTGTCACATATTTACCGTTAGGAGAAGTTTGCATGGCTTGTTGGAAATACTCTATGGCTTCTTTCCATTTCTTACCGGAATAGGAGAGCGCTCCCATGCGATAGAGTAAATAATGCTTGGGGGCTGTTAGTTTTTTATCATTACTATTCACTTTGGAGAGAGCCGCATAGGCTTCTGTATGATTGTTGGTCTTCAATAATACATCTCCAAACAATTCATAAGCTTCGCCAATATGTTTGGACTTAGGATATTGTGTGATAAAGTTTACGAATGCATTAACACTCTCGCCAAAAGTATCTTTGGCTTTGTACGAGCTTAAAGCATAATTAAACATGGCTTCCTCATGCACATTGGCGTCAAAATTAGTGCGAACAGCATTGCTGAACGCCAATTTTGCTTGTTCGGTATTGTTGAGACTCAAATAAGCATTCCCGATGTGTAAATACGCATTCTCAGTCATTAAATCTGATGTGGTGGTTACACGAGTGAGATACTTAACTGCATTTGCATAGTCTTTTTGTTGATAGTATGACAATCCAAGCATGTATATATTATTGCGTTGGAGTTGTTCTTTTTTCTCTCTTTTCTCTTTGGCATAAGTGGTGAGGTGTTTGATAGCCAAATCATACTTTTGTTGTGTATAAGAGAGCTCGCCTAACATGCGGTGTAACTCGGCATTGTGGTCGCTTTGTGGAAAACGTTTCAATAGAGTCTGTGCACGTTCGTTCACTTGGTCATATTCGCCTTGAGCGAAATAAATCTGCGCTACATAATACGGAATGATATTGTCATAACGTGGATTGTCCTCAATGCTCAAAAAGAGTGGAAGTGCTCCGTCATAATTTCTCTTTGCATAGAGTGTATAGGCATAGTAATATTTAGAGGCTATCTCATAGCGATTTTTCTTTTCCATGCTTTCCTTAAATCCCTTCATGGCTGCAGTTGTGTCGCCATCGGCTAATTGAGCATAGGCTTGATAAAACAACATATCCTCTTGATGCTTTGCCGACAATTCTTTTTTGTTCACTTTGGCAAATAGGTCAGCAGCTGCTGCCGGACGTCTGGTCTCTGTGATGAGAGATGCTTGCATAAAGAGCAGAGTGCTCTTATAAGGAGTGTAAGGATGGCGCAACAGAAATTCTTTAATCTGATCCTTTGCGTCTTTATGACGGAGTTCAAATGAACAAAATGTCTTTAAAAGTTCGTTTTCTTCTGTATGGATGGGTAGGGTGTAAGTATCACCATTTTCTTCGCTTAATATGCGGTAAGCTTCAGCATATTTTTGTTGCTCGTAGAGTTCTTTGCCTTTTAGATAACTTTCATCAGTCGTGGGGTTTGTAAAGGGACGCTGAGCTGAAAGGGGAATACTGCATATCCATGTTAAGGATAATAATCCAATTAGTTTTTTCATTATGTAATTTCTATTCCTTGTTAATGTTGCAAAGTTACACAAAACTATTGATATATACGTATATTTGAAGTGATAAACTTCACTATTAAGGCACAATTTTTACCTCTTTGAAATAATAGGCTCTTTCGTCTCCTTTTTGAGTTCGTAAGAAAAGTTGTCCGTCTGGTTTTACTCCTATTATTTGAGCAGAAAATCTTCCTTCTTTGTCTTCATATATATGAAACCCATCCTTACGATACAGTGCTTTGTGGTAAGCTTCTTGAATGTAATTGGGATCGTTTATTAAGGCTTCTCTGTGTAATTGAATCTGATGAAGTAATGTCGCTAAAATCTCTTCTTGTTGGTAATTTTTTCCTGTAATTTGTTTGAGTGATATAGGGTTGGGTGCATCACTCATAAATTGAGTCTGATTGAGGTTAAGGCCAATCCCCACAATACTGGTATTTACATAGGCTCCCATCCATGTGTTTTCTATGAGAATGCCGGCTATTTTTTTATCTTTCCAATAGATGTCGTTAGGCCATTTCACACTGATGTGTTCGCAATGGGTGTCCAATACAGCCTTTACGGATAGGGCTACAACTTCTGAAAGTAGAAAGTTTTTCTCAATGGGTAAATCTTTCGGGCGTATCAAAGTGCTCATAAGGAGATTCTTGGCGGGTTCGCTCTCCCAATGGTTGCCTTGTTGCCCTCTTCCTTGTGTTTGCTCATATGTGTAGAGTGTAAACCCATCGGGCAACTCTTGCTCTTGTAGCATGCGACTAAGTGTGGAGTTGGTGCTATCTGTTTTCGCTACATACATCTCTTAGAAGTTTTTGTATGATATATTGTAAATTGCGTGGACTGCATGATGCGTTATTTACTATAATGGCAAATGTGTAGTTTCTTCCGTCTGGAGTGTGTATAATACCTCCATAACTTTTAATGCGACGTGTTGTTCCACTCTTCGCTTGTAGGTGACCCTCAAGGTAAGTACCACGCAAAAATGATGTTAATGTACCACTCTGACCGGCTGTTGGTAGGGAACGTATGAAATCTTCTTTGTGTGCGCTTTGTTGGGTCATGTAATGAATCAATCGTACAAAGGTAGCGGCTGATATGGCATTTTGAGGGGATAGACCGGAACCATCTGAAAGAAAATAATTGTCGTCCCAAATACGTGTGCTCCAATAGGATTTAATGGTGGCAATGGAATGATTGGCTGATGCCGGTATGGCAAGCTGACTTCCGATGTGGCGAAACAATTGCTCTGCATAGTGATTGTTACTCTTCTGGTTAATTTCCCACACAATCTCTCTTAAGGCCGGTGAATAGTGGGTGTATATGACCTCGCGAGTTGTGTCGCGTTGAAAGGTATAATCGCTTCCGTCGCTAACGTTTACACTTGCTTCTCTAAGCAACTGTGTGAAGTGTTGGGCTAAGAGAAGTCCCGGGTTAGGAATGTCTCCTTTCAGTCCGAATTTTCCTCGATTGGCAGGGATGGCGCCAAATAAGTATCGCTGATTGTGAAGGGGAATACCATGTACATATGCACTGTCAAAGGTGATAGGACTGCATTGTAGGTGGTTCTCAAATTGCAATCCCTCTATTTCTGGGGTTACTTTTGTAATTAAAGGCTTGCTCCCCACCGGACCTGATTGTAGTTGGATATGCAATGTGTTGTCCATGTACGACAATGCTGATATTCCGGGTGCATAATAGTTTCCGATGTCTTCCCATATCCAGTGAGCATTGATGGCTTCGGGATCAAAAAATGATATGTCGGCTATTACTTTTCCTTCTATCTTTTTGATGCCATGTTGCTTGACCTTCTTTAACCATGTAAAGAGAAAACTTCTGTCTCCATGTTTAAATGAACCCATTGTAGGGTCTCCTGTACCCACAATGTATAAATTACCCTGTAATGTGCCATCTAATAAAAGTGTACCATCTATCTCTAATGTGGTGCTAAATTGATAATCACCTCCATATAGCTCTAAGGCTGTTGCGGTAGTGAATAGTTTGGTCACAGAGGCTGGTGTTGCCAATATATTGGGATTGTGTTCACAAATGGTTTGTCCTGTTTCTGCATCTTGCAGTAAAAAACTGATGTTAGCATGTTGGAGGGCTGGCTCGCTCAAAAATTTTTGTAGCGCATTTTGTGATTGTAGTGTTAAGGTTGCTAAGGTGAGGAGTAGGGTTGATATATGTTTTGCTTTCATTATATATAACGTATCTTTGTATCCTTTTTCTACTACAAAGGTACGAAAAAGTCATCGGAAGCACAAATGTGTCTTATTTATGTTTTGGTCTTGAAACAATATTTTGTGTCTTTTGTGAAAAATCTGGCTTTCTCCTTGCAAATATCTAAAATAACACTATCTTTGCATATTGTTTCCGTGTGCGCACACGGAATGAACTCTAAGGACATGGAAAAGACAACTAAAATACGCATTAAGGATATTGCTTTGCGGGCTGGTGTTTCAGAAGGAACAGTGGATCGTGTCTTACACAACAGGGGAGAGGTTTCTGCCAAGAGTAGGGAAGCTGTTGAAAAAGCCTTGACCGAACTCAACTATCGTCCGAATATATATGCGCGCACGCTGGCCATGAAACGCCAATTCATGTTCGTGTTTTTTATGCCTCAACATGCACAGGGGGATTATTGGGATAAAGTGGAGCAGGGGATTGCTCAAGCAATGAATGAATTGGTTGATTTTAATGTCTTGATTGAACCTTACTATTATGACCAATTCAATCGTGACTCTTATCGTGCTGAAGCGGAACGTTTGTTAAATAGCAATCCGGATGGCGTGGTGATTGTGCCTACCTTCACGCAGGAAACAATGCGTTTGATTCAACGCCTCCATGAGGCTAACGTGCCTTATTCATTTGTTGACTCAATGGTCGAAGATGAACATTTTGTGAGTTATTATGGACAACATTCTTTCCAGAGTGGGTGGATAGCTGCAAAACTCTTGATAGGTGACCTGCCTAAGGATTCTGAAATATTATTGGTGCGTATGCGCCGTGCGGGTGAGGATGTGTCTAACCAAACAAGAAGTCGGCATGAGGGCTTTATGCGTTATTTGGAAACGAATGGACTACTTGAAGACTATAAGATTAAGACACAGGTAATAGATGATGAAGAGGGCGGATTGATTGCTTTGCGCAACTATATTGCAACCTCATCGTCTTTACGTGCAGTGATTACGTTTAATTCTAAGGTTCATCGACTCGCACAGAGTGTGTTGGCTTGCGGAAGAAAAGATATTCGCATGATTGGTTACGACTTGTTGGAGAAAAATGTAGATTATCTGCGAGAGGGAATAGTGGATTATTTGATTGCGCAATGCCCTGAAAGGCAAGCCTACTTGGTACTACGTGACTTGTGTCGTAATGTGGTCTTAAAACAGCCGGTTCAGAAAGTGAATTACATGCCGATTGATGTCTTGATGAAGGAAAATATTGATTACTATCATACATTTGAATCATAAATAACAAAACAACTTAAATAATTATTAAAGATGAAAGCATTAAACAAGCAAACTGCTGTTAAGGCAGAGCGCCCTGAGCGCATTATCCAATTTGGTGAAGGTAATTTTTTACGTGCATTTGTGGATTGGATTGTATGGAACATGGATAAGAAAACCGACTTTAATGGTAGTGTAGTGGTGGTACAACCTATCGATAAAGGTATGGTAGATATGTTGAATGCACAAGATGATTTGTATCATGTAAACTTGCAAGGTATTGACAAAGGTGAAACTGTAAATAGCTTGGAAATGATTGATGTCATTAGCCGTGCTTTAAACCCATATAGCCAACATGATGAGTTCGTAAAATTGGCTGAACAACCTGAAATTCGTTTCGTTATTTCTAATACAACTGAAGCTGGTATCGCATTTGACCCTGCTTGCAAATTGGAAGACGCTCCGGCTGCTTCTTATCCTGGAAAATTGACTCAATTGCTTTATCATCGTTACAAAACATTCAATGGTGCTCCTGACAAAGGTTTGATTATCTTCCCATGTGAATTGATTTTCCTTAATGGACACAAACTCAAAGAATGTATTTATCAATACATAGACTTGTGGCAATTGCCTGAAGACTTCAAAGCATGGTTCACTAACTATTGCTATGTATGCGCTACTTTGGTTGACCGTATCGTACCTGGATTCCCACGTAAAGAAATCGATGCTATCAAGGCTAAATTGGATTATGATGACAACTTGGTTGTACAAGCTGAAATTTTCCATTTGTGGGTAATCGAAGCTGCTGAAAACATCTCTTTGGAAACATTGGCTGCTGAATTCCCGGCTAACCAAGCAGGATTGAACGTCTTGTTTGTACCAAGTGAAGCGCCTTATCATGAAAGAAAAGTGACACTCCTCAACGGACCTCACACTGTTCTTTCTCCTGTTGCATTCCTAAGTGGTGTAAACATCGTACGCGATGCATGCCAACACGAAGTGGTAGGACAATACATCCACAAAGTGATGTACGATGAATTGATGCAAACACTCAACCTCCCAATGGACGAACTCAAACAATTCGCTCACGATGTATTGGAACGCTTCAACAATCCGTTTGTTGACCATGCAGTGACAAGCATTATGCTCAACTCATTCCCTAAATTTGAAACTCGTGACCTTCCTGGTTTGAAAACATACTTGGAACGCAAAGGTGAGTTACCTAAGGGATTGGCACTCGGACTTGCTGCTATCATCACTTACTACAAGGGTGGAGTGCGTGAAGATGGCGCTGAAATCGTACCTAATGATGCACAAGAAATCATGGACTTGCTCAAACAATTGTGGGCTACGGGTGACACCCGCAAGGTAACTGAAGGTGTACTTGGCGCAACTGACGTAATCTGGAAAGAATCTCAATGCAACTTGAATGAAATTCCGGGACTCACTGACATGGTACATGGCTTCCTCAATAGCATCCAAGAAAAAGGTATGCTCGAAACTGTGAAATCTATTCTTTAATTGATTAACACAAAAAAAGGTGTGCTGAAACAGGTTTAGTACACCTTTTTTTGTTCATGAGAAGATTATAAGCATAGGGCTATCATTTGGATGACTCAATCTCTACAACCTTAAAGTTAATCTGTGAATTTATAGCATTGATTTTTTAAAAGAAATAATTTAACCCAATCACAACTAGGAATTTTGATATGATAAAGAAAAAGATTTGTTATTTAATCGCATTGTTTCTTTTGTTTTCACCAA
>CALGCU010000054.1 GCA_937886455.1 uncultured Bacteroidales bacterium
TATCTATCTAGAACGTTCTTTAGATTTTTCCAAAAAAGAACGTTCTATTATAGACGGGCAACAACGCTTAACAACACTATTTTTACTTTTATATGCTATAAGGGAATTGATGATATCAAAAGGTTTAAATAAAGAAGCACTACAGTTAGACACCCTTTATCTTCTCAATCCTTATGATGAGTCGCTAAGATATAAACTCAAACCTTTAGTGAGTGATGATATTGTCTATCAACAGATAGTGCAGAGAGAATTTGACCATATCGCAGAAAAAGAATCGAATGTATGGCAAAATTTTAGGTATATTAAACATGAGATTGCAATGCTTACTGAAAGTTATTCTCTGAATGACATATTAATGGTATTGAATAACTTATATTTAATTTGCGTGCCAATTAGCAATGACGACTATCCACAAAAAATTTTTGAAAGCATTAATGCGACAGGCGCAAAATTAACCGCTTCAGATCTAATCCGTAATTTTATGCTTATGCCAATTGAAAGTTCGCGGCAAGAGGAATATTATAGTAAGTATTGGCAAAAACTAGAGCAACTAATATCAAAAGATTCAAAAAAGTTAGAGGAATTTTTCCGTTTTTTCCTTATGGCAAAACGGCAAGATTTTGTTAAAAAAAATAATGTGTATCAACATTTTGTTGAGTGGTATGTGCTTAACGAAAACAATCAAGGGGTAGAAGTAATTTTTAAAGAAATTATTCATTATGCCCATTGCTATAATAGTGTGTATCAACAATCAGTTTTGGAATTAGATAAGGTCTTGCAACAACCTATTAAGGAATTCAGATATACAAGTTCGGATATGCCAGCTCCTCTATTGATGGAATATATGTCATTGTATCAACGTGGAGATAGTAAGACACATCAAACATTGAGTTCACAACAAATGGCGGAAATAATAACACTTCTCAATTCTTATTTAATGCGTCGTGCTTTGTGCAACTTGGACACAAGTGATATTTCAAGATTTTTTCCAACCCTATTAAGACATACACTGAATGAGTGTAATGGTTGTTATATGAACCTTGTAGCTATATTTACAAGGCATCTTGTGACCCGTAATCGGGGTAATAAAATGGCAATGCCAGATGATAAAAGAATGGAGGAATGCATATATAATGCAAATATGTACTCGCTTGATGTTCTTAAATTCTTTTTTAGAAAACTTGAAAGTGAAGATAATTCAGCCCCTGTTGATTTTGATAAACTGAGTGTAGAACATTTGATGCCTCAAAAGCCTACTAAAGAATGGTACAACACCCTTCAAGTAACTGAAACTATTTATGAGGAAAATCTACATCGCCTTGGCAACTTAACATTGGCTTCTCGTAAGGATAATAGTAAGATGAGTAACAAAGTTTGGGAATACAAGGCAAATATTCTGCGTTCTACCAGCCATCTAAATGAAGAGCTAATCAAAAAAGATAAATGGACTATTAACGACATTGATGAGCGAACAAAAAAACTAATCGCAGATATGATTCGTCTTTATCCATACCCGTATTCATCCTCTGAATCCACTATCATCTACCCACAAGAGACTAAGGATGAGATTAGGTTTATAGAGCATGAAGATGGGATTGCTGTCGGTTTCTTTAACCCATCTGATGGAAGTATATGCATACACAGAGGGAGTATCTTAAATTTGAGTTTTCGCAATAAAGATAGGTATCCTAATGTGGAACTTGAGCGTCAGAAACTTTTAGAAAAGGGAGTGATTGCATACAATGAAAATTATCAATTAATCTTCGTAACCGATTACACCTTTTATTCTCAAAGGCATAACACTACAGCTCTTAGTCCTACAGCATCGCTTATTGCCCATGGAAGTCGTAATGGATTAGAATATTGGAGAATTACAGATAAGAGTATTCTAAAAGAATTACACAAAGTATAATTTAATAGTAAGAATGCTCTATGAGTATTGTATATCTAAACACATCAGTACCAAAGGATGAAAAGAAAGACAATTACTCAAATGGTATTTAATCAACATAACACAAAAGAGACCGACCAGAAATTACTTCTTGGTCGGTCTCTATACTTATTTATCTAAGTAATTCTACTATTAAACCACTATAATACGGTCAGTAAGATTTCACGCAAAATCTTGCATGCCACTGCTGTTGAAACTCCACTATGATCATAAGCCGGCGAGAGCTCATTAACATCAAATGCCACCACATTGAGTTGACTTAGTTGATGAACTGCATTCAAGAGTTCTTTGAAGGTTACCCCTCCTGCTTCCGGAGTACCGGTACCTGGAAATACAGAAGGATCGAGGACATCTAAATCTAAGGTAAAATAGACAGGTTTACCTTTTAACTGTGGAATAACATCAGACAATGTGGTGAGGTCAAACTTATTGGTATATATACCCTCCACACCAAACTCTGAACGTTCTCCTGACCTAATACCAAATTGAAAAATTCTATTCTTTCCTACCATCTCATAACAACGTCTCATCACACATGCATGTGAGAGTTGCTGACCGAGGTAGTCTTGACGCAAATCTGCATGTGCGTCAAAATGAATAATATGTAAATCAGGATACTTTTCAAAAACAGCCTTACATTGCGGCAGTGTAACAAGGTGTTCTCCCCCTATAAGTACAGGCATTTTATCATCATTTAAGATTTGACGAGCCTGTTCATATATCATATCAAGTGAACGATGAAGGTCACCAAAAGGCAATTCTAAATCACCTGCATCCATCACATCATAATCCAATAAATCTAGGTCTAAATAAGGAGAATAAGTTTCTATACCGAATGATTCAGATCGCATGGCTTGTGATGCAAACCGAGTTCCAGGACGAAAAGAAGTAGTTTGATCAAAGGGAGCGCCATATATCACAGCTTTTGCATCATTATAAGAGGCATCACAAGCTATAAAAGTAGATACATTTGGTTTCATATTATTTTTTGGCAATATCCAACATTTTATTCACATAGGTAGGCAACATAAAGCAACCTCTGTGTATATCAGTGTTATAGTATTTCGTGTGTATATCCAACATTTTCCAGGTTTCCGCTTTGGGTTCTGAGTCATAACGCTTTGAGGCAAATCCAAAGAGCCAATGCCCCGAAGGATATGTGGGAATGTGTAATTGATAAACCTTGGCAATCTCAAACACTTTACTCAAACATTGATGTGCTTTTCTCATCGCCATTGCATCGCTCTCATAGAACGGACTCTCATGCTGATTCACTAATATTCCATCTGCATGAAGGGCCTTATAACAATTACCATAAAACTCCTTAGTAAAGAGTCCTTCTCCGGGTCCGAATGGATCGGTTGAATCTACTATAATGAGGTCGTATGCGTTTTGGACTGTACGTATAAAGCGTAAACCATCTTCGTAGTAAAGCGTCACCCTATCATCATCAAATGCTGAAGCCATAGGAAAAAACTCTTTACACACCTCTACTACCATACGGTCAATTTCCACCACATCAATCACCTCTATACTATCATACTTGATAAGCTGATTCACCGTACCGCCATCACCTGCTCCAATTACAAGTATTTTCTTGATGTTAGGATTAACCGCCATAGGTAGATGCGTAATCATTTCATGATAAATAAACTCATCACGTTCTGTGGTCATAATCACACCATCAAGCACCAACATCTTTCCAAACTCAGCAGTTTGAAATACATCAATCTTTTGAAAATCACTTTCTCCTGCAAATAATTGTTTTTCAATTTTAATTTGCAACTGAACATTGTCGGTATGTCTTTCGCTAAACCAGAGTTCCATAGGCTTTTCTATTATTAAAACTCAACAACTGAAAGATATTCTATATCCACATCTAAAGGACCAGTAATCAAGCAACCTTTATCTTTTGCAAAACGAATGTAGTCTAAGATATCTTTTGTAATCTTTTCTCCCGGAGCCAGAATAGGAATACCCGGAGGATAACACATAACAAACTCACCACATACACATCCTTCTGTTCTATCTAATGGCAAAGATACTTTAGGAGCATAAAAAGCAGCTTGTGGCGTTAATTCCACTTTCGGCTCTATATATTCATGGTCATATAATCCGGTAGGACTCTTTTGGTAAATTCGCTTAATCTCAGCCAAAGCAGCAATCAAACGCTCAATATCTTGATGTCGATCTCCCACTGAGATGATAGCCAAAATATTTCCAATATCACCAAATTCTATTTGTATTCCAAAATCATCTCTCAACAAATCATACACCTCTATTCCTGCCAACCCAATGTTTCGTGTATGAATAGAGAGTTTTGTGGTATCAAAAGCATATACAGAATTTCCATCAACAAGCTCATCTGCAAATGCATAGTATCCCCCTAATCGATTTATTTCTTCTCTGGCATAAGTAACTATATCTACTACTTTACGGAAAATATTCTTTCCATTTATTGCCAGATTTGCTCGAGCAATATCTAAGGAAGACATGAGCAAGTAAGAAGCAGAGGTTGTTTGGGTAAGATTGATAATCTGACGCACATAATCATGATTAACACCTTCTCCGAGCAACAACAAGGAACTTTGCGTAAGACTACCACCTGTTTTATGCATAGAAA
>CALGCU010000055.1 GCA_937886455.1 uncultured Bacteroidales bacterium
GGTAAAAGACTATAAAAAAGCTGCAACAACATTCAATGCCAGAAAAACAATGAATAACATATCATACATCAGAGAAACAGCAGCAAAATACAATGGGGTAGACACACCACCAACCACAGAAGAAGACCTTCTAAAAGAATTAATATTTAAAATACTACATTAACAATCAAATAACAACTCATTAAAAACACAACAAAATGAAAGATCTATTGCCATCACGTCACATTGGCATTTCTGCTGCAGAGCAAAAAGAAATGTTAGATACATTAGGAGTAGAATCGCTTGACCAACTTATTGAACAAACAGTTCCACAAGCAATTCGACTCAAAGAACCAATGAAACTCAATCAACCACTAACCGAAAGAGCCTATTTAGAACACCTTGCAGAATTAGCACAACGTAATAAACTATACACAAGCTACATAGGACAAGGATGGTATGACACAATCACACCACCCGTAATTCAAAGAAACATACTCGAAAACCCAGTATGGTACACATCATACACACCATACCAAGCAGAAATATCACAAGGACGTCTCGAAGCACTATTCAACTTCCAAACTGCAATATCAGACTTCACAGCACTGCCACTCACAAACTGTTCACTACTAGATGAAGCAACAGCTGCAGCAGAAGCAGTAACAATGATGCGTAACCTCAGAAGCCGAGACCAAGTAAAAGCAGGAGTAAACCGTGTATTCGTGGACAAAAATATATTCCCACAAACATTAGCAGTGCTCCGCACAAGAGCAAATGGACAAGGAATAGAAATTGACCTTGGAGACTACGCAGAATTCACACTCACAGACAAACACTTCGGAGTATTACTACAACTACCTAATGCAAATGGTCTTGTAGAAGATTATGCAGACTTTGCCGCAAAAGCACACGAAAAAGGATGCAAAGTAGCAGTAATCTCCGACCTTATGAGCTTGGCACTACTCAAAGCACCAGGAACATGGGGAGCAGACATCTGCTTAGGAAGCACACAACGTTGGGGAATACCAATGGGATTTGGAGGACCATACGCAGCATACTTTGCAACAAAAGACGAATACAAAAGAGAAATACCAGGACGCATCATAGGTATGAGTAAAGATGCATATGACCGTCCAGCATTCAGATTAGCACTCCAAACACGCGAACAACACATCAAACGCGAAAAAGCAACATCCAATGTATGTACAGCAGAAGCACTCATGGCAATGATGGCAGGATTCTATGCAGCATATCACGGAGCACAAGGAATCAGAAACATAGCCGAACGCATACACAGCATCACAACATACATTAATGAAATACTGCCAATATACGGATATGCACAAGAAAACACACTATTCTTCGATACATTAAAAATAACATTACCAGAAAATGTATCAATAGAAAAATTACGTGAAATAGCACTTGAATACGAAGTAAACTTCCACTACTTCAACGATGGAACAATAGGAATAAGCATAGACGAAACCACAGACATAGACGATGTCAATGTACTAATTGACATATTTGCAAAAGCAGCAAGCAACTCACCGGTATTTGTAGAAGAAGAAAAACAACTCGAAGGACTCATCTCACTACCAGAAGAAATGATACGCGAAGTAGACTATCTCACACACGAAGTCTTCAACAAATACCACACAGAAACAGAAATGATGCGTTACATGAAACGCCTTGAAAGAAAAGACATTTCACTCACACACAGCATGATTCCACTCGGTTCATGTACCATGAAACTCAACGCAGCAGCAGAAATGATTCCTATCACATGGATGCAACTCGGAGCAATACACCCAATGGCACCCGCTGACCAAGTACAAGGATACATCCAAATGTTAGAAGGACTCAAAAACGACCTCTGCACCATCACAGGATTCAAAGGATGCAGCCTACAACCCACATCAGGAGCAGCAGGAGAATACGCAGGATTAATAGTAATCAAAGCCTACCTCAACAGCATCGGACAAGGACATCGCAATATAGTACTCATCCCAGCATCAGCACACGGAACAAACCCAGCAAGTGCAGTACAAGCAGGATTCACACCAGTAGTAGTCAAATGCGACGAAAAAGGAAACACAGACCTTGCTGACTGGGATGAAAAAGCAAACCAACACGCAGACAACCTTGCAGCATGTATGATCACCTATCCATCCACACACGGAATCTTTGAAAGCGGAGTAATGCACATGTGCCAAGTAGTACACCAAAAAGGAGGACAAGTCTACATGGACGGAGCAAACATGAATGCACAAGTAGGACTCACTAACCCAGGAGTTATTGGAGCAGACGTATGTCACCTCAACCTACACAAAACATTCGCAAGCCCACACGGAGGAGGAGGACCAGGAGCAGGAGCAATCTGCGTAGCAGAACAACTCGTACCATTCCTACCATCACAAGAAGAACAAAGAGTCTCTTCAGCTCTATATGGAAATGCAGGTATCACATGCATCAGCTACGGATATATCCGCATGATGGGAGCACAAGGACTTACTGACTCCACAAAAATAGCAATACTCAATGCAAACTACCTTGCAGCAAAAGTAGGAGAAGCATATGGAATCGTTTACACAGGAGAAAACGGAAGAGTAGGGCACGAACTCATTCTTGACTGCCGTAACTTCAAAGAAGCAGAAGTAAATGAAAGTGACATAGCAAAACGACTCATGGACTATGGCTATCACGCACCAACACTCTCATTCCCTGTACACGGAACACTCATGATAGAACCTACAGAAAGTGAAAGCAAAGCAGAACTTGACAATTTCGCAGAAGCACTCATGAACATCATTGAAGAAATCAACGAAATTGCACAAGGAAAAGCAGACAAAAAAGACAATGTACTCAAAAATGCACCACACCCAGAATACGAACTCATAGCTGACGAATGGAACCACAGTTATCCACGTTCAAAAGCTGCATACCCAACACCGGCAGTAGCAGCTAACAAATTCTGGATACCAGTAGCAAGAGTAGACAACGGATGGGGAGACCGTAACCTTATTGCACGTTGGTAGTCTAATACACCATAACACATCAACGGGAGCTATTCCATAAAGGAGTAGCTCCCGCTATTTTTAGGAAAAAATCACTACCTTTGCAACAATAACACCTCATAAGCAAAAAATATGACATTTCAAGAACTCGGGCTCAAACAACAACTACTACAAGCCATACAACAACTCGGATACCAACAACCAACACCAATACAAGAACAAGCCATACCATACATGCTACAACAAAAAAAAGACCTAGTAGCATTAGCACAAACAGGAACAGGAAAAACAGCAGCATTCGCACTACCAATACTACAACTCATACAAACACAACAAACACAAACACAAGCACTAATACTCGCACCAACACGAGAACTATGCATACAAATAACAAAAGACATAAAAAACTACGCAACAAACCTACCACAAATACACATAGTAGCACTATACGGAGGAGAAGACATCAGAATACAACTCAAACAACTTGACAAAACACCACATATCATAGTAGCAACACCGGGAAGATTGATTGACCTTCAAAAAAGAGCAAAAGTCAACTTGGAAAATATACGTCATCTTGTTCTAGACGAAGCAGACGAAATGCTAAACATGGGATTCAAAGAAGACATAGAAACAATCCTACAAACAACACCAAACACAAGAAGAACAATGCTATTCTCAGCAACAATGCCAAAAGAAATAGCACACATCGCACAAACCTACATGGCACAACACCATGAAATCACAATAGGACAACGAAATGCAGGAACACAAAACGTATCACACATATACTACATATGCCAAGCAAAACAAAGATACCTCACACTCAAAAGAATAGTTGACCACAACCCAGACATATACGCAATCATATTCTGCAGAACAAGACAAGAAACAAAAGAAATAGCAGAAAAACTCATGCACGACGGATACAATGCAGACGCACTACATGGAGACCTAAGCCAAACACAAAGAGACACCGTCATGCAAAAATTCAGAATAAGAAACTTACAGATTCTTGTAGCTACTGATGTTGCGGCAAGAGGACTGGATGTAAACAATCTCACACACGTCATCAATTACAATCTCCCGGATGATGTAGAAGTATATACACACAGAAGTGGAAGAACAGGAAGAGCCAATAAAAAAGGAGTATCAGTATCCATTATACACATCAAGGAAAAATCAAAGATAAAAGCAATAGAGAAAATGCTCAAAAGGACATTTGAACGACAAATGATTCCAAACGGACTTGAGGTGTGCAAAAAACAACTCTTCTATCAAATCAATCGAATGCAAAATGTAGAAGTAAACGATGAACAAATTGATGCATACTTACCACAAATAATGAAACAACTTGACTATCTGTCAAAAGAAGACATAATCAAACGATTTGTAGCAGTAGAATTCAATCGCTTCCTTGACTACTACAAGGATGCACCAGACTTGAACATTGAAGAAAAAACACACAAAGAAAAAAATAAAGAGCAAAAAGAACAAACAACAAAAAGAAAAACAGGAGAAAAAATACGTCTCAAAATCAATATTGGCGAACGTGATGGAATTACCCCCAGACGACTGCTTGGAATTATTAACGAAGTGGTAGGTGATCGCACCATTAGTGTTGGTGATATAGAAATCACAAACAAATTCACTTTCTTTGATGTTTTCCTTGATCAAGCTAACAAAATAGTCAATGCCTTTACGACAACAGATTTTATTGTCATACCAGCAAAAGGCGCTAAAGCCTACAATGAAAAAAACGAATACAGAAAAACTACATTTAAAAAAGAACAATACAGAGATTCAAAACCTACAAAAAAAGAAGAAAGAAACACAAAACCCGATAAACCCTGGAGAAAACAAAGAAAAAAAAGATAAACAAATGCTGCGAACCCTCATTATTACAACCATATCCCTGTTCTTCGTCTGCACATCAGCACAAGAAATAAAAAACAACATGCCAATCTACATCAACCACATGTTGAAACAACACACATACACACTCAATCCCGACAACTACAAAAACACAAAAAACTGGAAAAAAAAAGCCAGAAAAACAATACTCAAAAAAGCACAAAAATTCCCACCAGACACAACACTCACATACCAAATCACAGACACACAACAACGAAACGGATACAAAATACACAAAATCACATACACACTCTCAGCATGGACAACAGCCAATGCATACCTACTCACACCAGACACAGCAAAACAAGCACCAGCCATACTAATACTACACGACCACGGAGCACACTTCACAATAGGAAAAGAAAAAATAGCAAAACCATTCAACACAGACACAACAACACAACAAGAAGCACAAAAATGGGTACAACAACACTACGACAACACATTCCTTGCAGATGACTACGCACAAAAAGGATACGTAGTACTAGTAACAGACGCACTCATGTGGGGAGAAAGACAAACAATAGGAGGAACAAAATACAACCAACAACAAGCAATCGCACACACACTACAACAACTAGGATACTCACTCGGAGGAATAATGCTACACGACGACCTCAAAGCACTAAAACTACTCACATCACTACCATACGTAGACAAAAATAACATAGGATGCCTCGGATTCTCAATGGGAGCATACAGAGCATGGATGCTGGCAGCAACAACACAACAAATCAAAGCAACAGCAGCAATCTGCTGGATGACAACAACACACGCACAACTAACACCACCACAAAAACCAAAAGGAGGATCAGACTACACAATCACAATACCAGGACTATCACAACACCTGGCCTACCCACACATAGCAGCCACAATATCACCAAGACCACTACTGCTCATCAACGGAACAAAAGACAAACTATTCCCAACACAAGCAGTACAACAAGCATACGACATCATAACAAAAATATACAAAAAAGACAAAGCACTACAAAACCTAACACTACAACTATGCGACACACACCACACATTCAATAAACAACAACAAAACACAACACACCAATTCTTCCAACAACACCTACGAAAATAAACACACACATGCCACAACCCATTGACATATACCAAATCGTAGAACAATACATCAAAAACACAAACCAATCCATATTCCTCACAGGAAAAGCAGGAACAGGAAAAACAACACTACTACAAAAAATACAACAAACATCCACAAAACAAATCATAGTAGCTGCACCAACAGGAGTAGCAGCAATCAACGCAGGAGGAACAACACTACACTCACTCTTCCAACTACCATTCACACCATTTCTCCCAACAGAAGAAATGCAAAAACAACTCATATCAACAATACAAATGCGCAAACAACGCAGAAGAGTCATACACCAAATGGATCTACTCATCATTGACGAAGTCAGTATGGTCAGAGCAGACCTATTAGACGCAATTGACACACTGCTAAGACACATACGATACAGACCAAACACACCATTCGGAGGAGTACAACTACTACTCATAGGAGATTTATTCCAACTCGCCCCAGTCATAAAAGAATCAGAATGGAAACTACTAAAACCACACTACAAAGGAATATACTTCTTTCACAGCAAAGCATTCCAACAACTCAACATACTACACCTAGAACTAAACAAAATATTCCGACAACAAGACAAAACATTCATACAAATCCTCAACAAAGTACGAAACAACCAACTCACAACACAAGAACTACAAACACTCAACCAACGATACCAACCCAACTTCAAAAACAAAGAAAAAAACTACCATATCATCCTCACCACACACAACACAAAAGCAGATGAAATCAACAACCAAAAAATGGATGAAATATGGAGTAAAAAATATACATATCAAGCAAAAATAGAAGGAGAATTCCCAGAAAAAAACTATCCCACAGAAGCAAAACTAATCCTCAAAAAAGGAGCAAGAGTCATGTTTGTCAAAAACGACAATCAACAACCACGACAATTCTACAATGGACAAATAGGAAAAATCACAAACATATCACATCAAACTATCACAGTAGAAAGCGAAGGAGAAAAAATAGAAGTCAAACCCATGGAATGGGAAAATATACACTATGAAACAGAAGAAAACACACGAACAATCAAAGAAAAAATCATAGGAACATTCAAACAATATCCACTCCGATTAGCATGGGCAATCACAATACACAAAAGTCAAGGACTAACATTTGACAAAATACTCATTGACGCAGAAGCAGCCTTCGCATATGGACAAGTATATGTTGCACTCAGTAGATGCAAATCTTTAGAAGGAATCATATTGATGAGTCCCATCAATACACACTCATTAGAAAACGACAAAGACATACTCGCATTTGAACAAACAAAAACACCCACAGAAAACATACAACAAATACTAAAAAAAGAAGAAAACAACTACCTACTACAACTCACATACAACATATTCGACTTTGACATACCACTCAAACAACTACAACGACTTAAAGATTTCACACAAGCACAACAAACACATCTTATACAAATCAACAATGAATACCTGATGGAAATGCAACACAAACTCACACAATGCAATAACATCAGCCAAGAATTCAAAAAACAAATAGCTCACATACACACACAAACAGACTACATGCAACAAAGACTTCAAGCAGCAAATACCTATTTCCAACAACAATTAGAAGAAAAACTCTTACAAATAAAACCACCATTCCTCACAGACAACAAGACAATTGCACAAGAAGCAGACGAACTATTAGACAATCTCTACACCAC
>CALGCU010000056.1 GCA_937886455.1 uncultured Bacteroidales bacterium
GATGGGAACGCTCGTCTGTGGATGTGTTAGTGTTTGAGTCAGTAACGGGTGACTATCATCCCACTCCTCCTACTTCGTGTATATTGCAAGACCGATTGGGACTGCCGGAAACTACTTTCTGTGTGGACATACCCATGGGGTGTTGTGGCTGCATGTATGCCATCAATGTGGCAGGTAATATGCTTTCTTCAGGTAATGTGAAACGTGCATTGTTACTGGTGGGCGATACAGCTATGCGCATGGGGTCATTGAAAGACAAAAGTCGTGTGCCGCTGTTTGGGGATTGTGGCACAGCGTTGGCTCTGGAATATAAAGAGGGAGAAGAGAACATCGTGATAGATTTTCACACATACGGAGCAGGATATAAAGCTCTGATGACACCTCATGGGGGATTCAGAAACCCAATAACACCGGCATCCTTTGAATATGAGGATTTCGGTAATGGCATTGTGCGTGCGCCTATGCACACCTTGATAGAGGGAATGAATGTGTTGGCTTTTGCTATATCACGCCCCCCTAAAACAATGGAGCAATTCATAGCCGACTACCAACTGGACCGCGAGCATGATGTGGACTTTTTCTTAATCCATCAAGCTAACAAGATGATTGTGGACCGCATTGTGAAAAAAATGAAATTCCCACCGGAGAAAACTCCCTATAACTTGGAGGAATTTGGCAATCTGGGAGGTGCTTCTATTCCTGCACTTATGGTGACACGCATTGCTGATAATCTGAAGGGAAATAATGAGGTGAACTTGCTCTGTTCATCGTTTGGATTAGGACTGTCATGGGGCACTATGATGATGAAGTGTAAGAATGTGGTGGTGCCTGAATTGATTGAAATATAGGAGAAATACTCATTCGGGGTGTATTTAACCATGAATGATGGAGAATAATGAGTGAATAATGTATAAAAACGGAATTAAACGCATAGTGGACTTCGTGGTAGCGCTTACGGCTATCATCTGCCTGTTACCGCTGTTCTTGGTGATAACACTCTTCTTGCATTTCGCCAATAAAGGAGCGGGCGCGTTCTTTGTGCAAGAACGTCCCGGACTACACGGAAAGATTTTCAAGATGGTGAAATATAAAACTATGCGTGATGCGTTTGATCAGGAGGGAAAGTCTTTACCGGATAAAGACCGACTCACGCCGGTGGGAAGAGTGGTGCGCTCGCTGTCAATTGATGAACTCCCTCAACTGTGGAATGTGCTGAGGGGAGATATGGCGTTAATCGGACCGAGACCGCTACTGGTGAAATATCTTCCGCTTTATACGCCCGAACAAATGAGGCGGCATGAGGTGAGACCCGGCATAACGGGATGGGCACAAGTGAATGGTAGAAATGCCATTACCCACACGCAGAAATTTGTGTATGATGTGTGGTATGTGGATAATGTGAGTCTAAAACTGGACTTAAAAATCCTTTGGATGACAGTGATGAATGTCTTAAAAAGAAAAGGTATATCTTCTGCCGGTGAAGTTACGGCAGAAACGTTTAATGGGTATAATTAAGGTCATTTCCTAAAATGTTCAATTTATAGAAATGACCTGAAATGTGTATAAAGGTATGAGTAAACCGATTTATCTATGTTTAGCCCACATGAGTGGCAATGAACAGGCTTTTATTCAAGAAGCTTTTGACACCAATTGGGTGGTTCCATTAGGACCTAATGTAAATGGTTTTGAGGAAGATTTGCAACTATACTTGGAACACGATAAGCATGTTGCTGCTCTTGCTTCGGGCACATCTGCCATACACATGGCACTTGTCCAATTGGGAATACAAGCGGGGGATGAGGTGATTTGCCAATCCTTCACCTTCTGTGCAACGGCTAATCCGATTATATATGTGGGAGCCACACCTGTGTTTGTGGATAGCGAACCGGATACATGGAATATGAGTCCAATCTTGCTGGAAAAGGCTATTCACGACCGTAAACAAGTGACGGGTAAATACCCCAAAGCTATTATTCCAGTTCATCTATATGGCATGCCGGCTAAGATGGACGAAATAATGGAAGTGGCTTCTCGTTATGGCATACCGGTTGTGGAAGATGCAGCGGAGGCTTTGGGTTCGGAATATAAGGGTAGAAAATGTGGCACGATAGGACATTTTGGTGCATTGTCATTTAATGGCAACAAAATGATTACTACATCGGGCGGAGGTGCTCTGGTGTGTCCTACGCTTGAAGATAAGCAGGGTGTACTTTTCTATGCCACTCAGGCAAGGGAGAATTTCCCATATTACCAACATGAAAAGATTGGTTACAACTACCGAATGAGTAATATATGTGCGGGTATCGGACGGGGGCAAATGACCATCTTGGAAGAACATGTCGCACATCATCGCCATGTGCATGCTCTCTATGAAAAGGCATTTGCTTCTATGCCGGGAATCACAGTGCATAGCAATTCGAAAGACTATATTGACTCTAATTATTGGTTGACCACAGTGCTGATTGACCCAAGTGTCACAGGGTTTGATTATGAGCAATTGCGTTTACATTTGGCTGCTCATCAGGTGGAAAGCCGACCACTGTGGAAACCTATGCACATGCAACCTGTTTATCAAAATGCTCCTTCTTATGTGGATGGAACATCTGAACGCCTTTTCGCACAAGGACTATGTCTGCCTTCCGGACCGTATGTGACGGATGAGGACGTGGCATTTATTATATCGTTAATTAAAGCAATCTATAAGAAATCTTAATTCTAATACAAATATGAAAATAGCAGTAGTGGGAACCGGTTATGTGGGTTTGGTTAGTGGGGCATGCTTCGCTGAATTGGGTGTTGATGTGACATGTGTGGACATAAATCAGGCTAAGATTGACGCACTGATGAAGGGAATAATTCCTATCTATGAACCGAATCTGGATAGTCTGGTGTTGAGAAATGTACGTGCTGAGCGACTACATTTCACCACCCAATTAACGGATGTACTCAATGAGGTGGATATGGTGTTCACAGCTGTGGGTACACCACCCGATGAGGATGGAAGTGCTGACCTGACATACGTACTGGACGTGGCACGAACTATTGGACAACACTTGAATAAATACCTCGTGGTGGTTACAAAAAGTACTGTTCCTGTGGGCACTGCACGCAAAGTGAAGCAAGTAATACAAGACGAACTCACACGTCGAGGAGTATCGGTGGAATTTGACGTAGCAAGTAATCCCGAATTTCTCAAAGAAGGAAGCGCCATTGCCGATTTTATGAAGCCCGACCGAGTCGTGGTGGGAGTGGAATCTGAACGTGCTAAAGAACTCATGACAAGACTCTACAAACCGATGTTGCTCAACAACTTTCGGGTGATATTCATGGACATTCCTTCAGCAGAAATGACCAAATATGCTGCGAATGCTATGCTGGCTACGCGCATTAGTTTTATGAACGATATAGCTAACCTATGTGAACTTGTAGGGGCTGACGTCAACATGGTGCGCAAGGGTATTGGTAGCGATAGTCGCATAGGTAGCAAGTTCCTCTATCCGGGATGTGGATACGGAGGCAGTTGTTTCCCTAAAGACGTAAAGGCATTGATTCACACAGCTGCACAAAACGGCTATGACATGCAAGTGCTCAATGCGGTGGAAACAGTGAATGAATTGCAAAAGAACGTACTCTTCCGCAAGTTTAATGCACATTTCCAAGGCAACATAGCGGGACGTAAGGTGGCAATATGGGGATTAGCCTTCAAGCCCGAGACTGACGATATGCGTGAAGCACCCGCACTGGTTCTCATACGTAGCTTGTTGGAAGCAGGATGCATAGTGTCGGTGTATGACCCGGTGGCGATGGAAGAGTGCCAACGTCGCATTGGTGACCAAGTGCACTATGCCAACGACCTCTATGCAGCAGTGGTAGATGCAGATGCAATCTTCCATGTCACAGAGTGGAAAGAATTTCGTATGCCCGACTGGACTGCCATTCGTCGCTTAATGAAATCCGAGCCTGTACTCTTTGACGGTCGCAATGTATTTGAAGCCTCCGAATTAGAAGGCATACACTATTATCGCATAGGATAACAACTCAGAACAAAGTAAAAACAAGATTATAATAAATAAATTTTTTTCTATACACACTTTACACTACCTTTGTAGATAATCATAAATGTGTAATATCAATGGAGTAAAACAAACCATTACGTGGGAAAAATGCTTTGGACTATATAACGAAAGAAGAATTTGATAATTTTGAAATAATAATTTCAGAGGAAGCAAAAATGCTCGCAGGATTAATCAACAAACGCAGAACGGCCCTGTAGCGTAGCGTCCTCTAAACTAATAAAAACCATGAATAACTTTAGGAACTTAAAAGTGTATATCAATGCGAAGTACTTGGTTAAACAGGTTTACACATTATTAAAGCAGTTTCCACGCGAGGAACAATATGCTCTATGTGAACAGCTACGTAGGGCTGTGATATCTATCCCCTCTAATATAGCAGAAGGGTCGGGGCGAATGTCAGCAAAGGATCAAGCGCATTTTTATTCTATTGCGTATGGTTCGTTGATGGAAGTTATAGCTCAATTAGATGTGGCGTGTGATTTGGACTATATAACAAAAGAAGAATTTGATAATTTTGAAATAATAATTTCAGAGGAAGCAAAAATGCTCGCAGGATTAATTAACAAACGCAGAACAGCCCTGTAGCGCAGCGTCCTGTAGGTCTTAGACCGTCCTGTAGCGTAGCGTCCTCTAAACTAATACGAAGTATGACTGCAATAGAATTCAACCACGTCAGCAAGCAATACCGTCTTGGCCTTGTCAGCACTCGCACCCTGAGTCACGACTTGAACCGTTGGTGGACAATGAACATATTAGGCAAAGAAGACCCCTATCTAAAAATAGGCTCAGTAAACGACCGCACCCAAAAAGCCGATTCAGAATATGTATGGGCATTACGTGACATAGACTTCAAGGTTGAGCAAGGCGACGTAGTAGGTATCATCGGAAAGAACGGTGCAGGCAAGAGCACACTGTTGAAACTTTTGAGTAAGGTCACTGCTCCCACCACGGGCACCATCCGTGCACGTGGTCGTATAGCCAGTCTGTTGGAAGTAGGCACGGGTTTCCACCCAGAGATGACAGGCAGGGAGAATATTTATATGAACGGTGCCATCATGGGTATGACCAAGCAGGAAATTGCTGGTA
>CALGCU010000057.1 GCA_937886455.1 uncultured Bacteroidales bacterium
ATGAATTCGTTGTAGAATGCATAGTTTTCGAATTTGGTGTAATCCGGTTCAAATTCGATGAGTGTTCCTCTTGCTTCGTTTGCGGGTATTATGCCTGTGTCGTTGATTAGTTTTCCTTGTTGGAAGTCAGCTCTTCGTGTTTTTCCGTCGCGGAATGCTTGTACTGAGAATTTCCATGACAAAGCATTTACGGCTTTGGTTCCGACTCCATTAAGTCCGACTGATTTTTTGAATGCTTTAGAGTCGTATTTAGAACCGGTGTTGAGTCGTGATACAGCTTCTACGATAGAGCCTAATGGTATTCCTCTTCCGTAGTCTCGTACTCGTACTTTCCCGTCTATTACATCGACCTCAATTTGCTTTCCTTCTCCCATTCGGTATTCGTCGATTGAGTTGTCGATGGCTTCTTTTATGAGTACATATATACCGTCGTCGACGTGTGAACCATCTCCCAGTTTTCCGATGTACATACCAGGTCGTAAACGGATGTGTTCCATGTCTTCCAGATGAATCATGTTGGATTCATCATAAGCAACTCCGGTGTTGGTTGAGATATTTTCCTCCATCTTTTTTTATTTGAATTCGATCACAGGTTTTATTGTTTTGTTTTTTTTTATTCTTTTTCTGCTTGGTGTTTGTATTTAAATAAAAGTGCAAACAGTACAGCTACTACGAGTGAGAATGCAGAGAAGATGTACCATACAGTGGTCCAATTGCCCACTAAATGTCCGGTGGCATTGTATTGGCAGTAATGATTCACAATGGCTTGTGCGGCGAGGACTCCTATTGTGGCACCAAATCCATTTGTCATCATCATGAATAGTCCTTGTGCGCTGGAACGCATGTTGCTGTTGACTTCTTTGTCAACGAACAGAGAACCAGATATATTGAAGAAGTCGAACGCCATGCCATAGACTATCATGGATAGAATGAATAGCCATACACCGTTGCCCGGATTTCCTACAGCGAATAGTCCGAAGCGTAGCATCCATGCCAGCATTGCCATGAGCATAACATTTTTGATTCCGAATCGACGTAGGAAGAATGGAATTAAGAGTATGCATAGTGTTTCAGACATTTGGCTAAGAGAGATGAGCATATTGGCGTGTTGTACACCGAATGTGTTGGCATATTCAGGAAATGCTCCGAAGCTGCTGATGAACGGATTGGCATATCCATTAGTAATTTGTAACATCATTCCTAATAACATGGAGAAGATGAAGAATACAGCCATTCGATATTCCTTAAATAGGGAGAAGGCGTTTAGTCCTAATGCTTCCATGATGCTTTTCTTTCCGGTGTTGGCAGCGATAGAGCATGCCGGTAGGGTGAATGAATATGCGGCTAAAATAAGTCCAATACCTCCACTTACAATGAATTGTTCAGAGGTGGGTTGGAATCCTAATAGGTCAACAGTCCACATGGAACATATAAATCCAATTGTTCCAAAGACACGAATAGGTGGGAATGCCTTTACAGTGTCTAATCCGGCTTTGTCTAATGCGTTGTATGCTACAGAATTGGAGAGTGCTAATGTTGGCATGTAGAATGCTACGCTTAGGCTATATAGTGTAAAGATTGTGGTAAATTGCACGGTGTCGGTGGTGAGTCCGTACCATCCGGCGGCAATCATCAATGCGCCTGCTATTCCGTGGCATATTCCAAGTAGTTTTTGTGCCGGAATCCATCTGTCGGCAACAATTCCCATCAATGCCGGCATGAAAATAGAGACAATACCCTGTATGGAATAGAAGATACCAATTTGTGCGCCCAGTCCTGCTTTACCAAGGAAGTTGCCCATAGAGGTGAGATACGCCCCCCAAATAGCGAATTGGAGGAAGTTCATAATGATAAGACGTAATTTCATGTTCATATTCGTGTGTGTTATGTTGTTAATTCTCTGAAATAGATTCTTGTCTGCGTGTTATTTCGTTGCGCAACAGAATAGCTTGTTCGTATTTTTCCTGTTCAACGCACGAGGATAGTAGGTTGTTGAGTTGGTTGATGTTGTATGTGCTGAGGTCGGTTTCCGGACTGATGGGTTGTTCATTTAATTGTGAAGAATGCTTGCTGACCACTTGTTCAAATGTAGTTTGATTCATGTAGATAGGCTTTTCAAATCGTAGAGCCATGGCTACAGCATCTGATATTCTGGCACACATACGACGGGTGACATTGCCTTGCGTGATGTCAATAGATGTGTGGAAGATGCCGTTTTTTAGGTTGTGAATGATGATGTTGCTCAGTGTGAAGTCAAACTGTGTCAGAATGTTGTGCATGAGGTCATGTGTGAGCGCAACCGGTAGTGATAGTTTGTGCACAAAGCAGGCTATTGATGTGGCCTCTTCTATGCCAATCATGAGCGAGAATTGTCGTTCGCCACTCACTTCTTGTAGAGTGAGTAGTGCTCCTCGAGTTTCCTGGCGAAGGTAGGAAAGTCGTGCTAATTTGACTTGAATATAGCCTTCCATGATATTAATACCACTGACAAGCAAAGGTACGATTTTGCTTGAATATGTACAAGGGTTCTTTTATTTTGTCTTCTGCCGAATTTTCGCTAATTTCGCCACTTGTTAAAAAAGAATGAAACAATGAAGGAAAATAAGCAACCAGACTATATATTAGAGACGAGTTGGGAAGTGTGTAATAAGGTGGGTGGCATTTATACAGTTTTGTCGACCCGTGCCGCTTCAATGCAGAAAGAACATAAAGATAAAGTTATATTTTTTGGTCCAGATGTTTGGAAAACAGTGAATAATCCTTATTTTCAACCCTCAAAGACATTGTTGAAGGATTGGCAGGCAACAGCCAAGAAGGAAGGCTTGAAGATAAAGGTGGGACGTTGGCTTATTCCCGGTAAGCCCATTGCCGTGTTGGTGGATTTTCAAGATTTATTTGTTAAAAAGAATGAAATATATGGTCATTTTTGGGAATGTTTTGGTGTGAATTCCATTGCGGCTTATGGCGATTATGACGAATCAAGTATGTTTGGTTATGCAGTAGGACAAGCTATGGAGAGTTTTTGTAACCACATAGGTGTGGAGGGTAAGCAGATTGTAGCGCATGTGAATGAGTGGATGACAGCTTTTGCGTTATTTTATGTCAAAGAGCATTTGCCCAGTGTGGCTACCATTTTTACAACCCATGCCACTTCTATCGGTCGTTCTATAGCCGGAAATCATAAGCCTTTGTATGACTATTTCTCAGAGTATAATGGAGATCAAATGGCTCAGGAGTTGAATATGGTATCGAAACATTCTGTGGAGAAACAAGCCGCTAAGTGGTCGGATTGTTTTACTACGGTGAGTGATATTACTGCAGATGAATGTGCTCAGTTGTTGGATAAACCAGTGGATGTGGTAACACCGAATGGTTTTGAGGCCGATTTTGTACCTAAGGGAAAGGCTTTTGATGCAAAGCGCAATGAAGCTCGCTTAAAACTGCTCAATGTGGCGAGGACAGTGTTTGATACAGAAATAGATGAAAATGCCCTTTTCGTGGCAACGAGTGGTCGTTATGAATATAAGAATAAGGGAATAGATGTGTTTTTGGAGAGTGTGAAAAGGGTGGCAGATAATAAAGAACTAAATCGACAAGTGGTGGCTTTTGTTGCAGTTCCAGCATATGTGAAGGGTGCACGTCAAGATTTGCAAGAAGCTCTAAATAAGGGTGAGCGTTTGCAGTCGTGGAATAAATATACCACGCACGAACTTCATGATTATGGTACGGATGCAGTGATGGGGGCAATGCGTTGGTTTCACTTTGAGAATAGAGCGGATGACAAGGTGAAAGTCTTGTTTATTCCTTCTTATATCGATGTGAATGATGGTATTTTCAATTGTACCTATTATGATTTGTTGATAGGTTTTGATTTAACTATTTTTCCTTCATACTATGAGCCATGGGGATATACACCCTTAGAAAGTGTGGCATTTAGGATACCCACTCTGACCACTTCATTGTCGGGATTCGGAAGATGGGCATTGAGTCATAGTCATGATATTACCCAAGGAGTTGAGGTGGTCCCTCGTTCCGACTATAACACGCATGAGGTGGTGGCGCAGATAGCAGATACTATTTTGCGTTATACCCGCTTATCAAGTAAAGAAGAGATTCAGGCACGTAAGGCAGCCGCCTATGTAGCAGAGAAGGCTTTATGGAAACATTTTATGCCTTATTATAATGAAGCATATAGCATTGCTTTGAATAAGATTAAGTAACCTTAAAATTGTATGGATATGAAAAATGAGTTGTGGGGATTTGTGAGAGTAGCGGCGGCTGTGCCGCATGTATACCTTGCGGATTGTGTAGCCAATGAAAAGGAGATAGGCTCTTTGTATGTTGAAGCAGACGAACAATGTGCGCAAGTGGTGTGTTTTCCAGAGTTGAGTGTGACCGGAAGTACGTGTGGTGATCTTTTTCTTAATCAACAACTCATAGAATCCTCCAATCGAGTGTTAGGGAGGTTGGCACAATTGACCCAAAAACATGAGGCCGTGCTTATTGTGGGTGCTCCTCTGTATATTCCAGCCCAAGGTAGAATGTATGATTGCGCTTATGTGATGTATGCGGGGCGTATAAGGGGAATAGTGCCAAAGTATCAGTTGGCAACCATGGGTGGCAAGCATGACGAGCGGTGGTTTACATCGGGAGCGTCAGCACAAGTGAATGAAGTGGAAGTATTGATGGAAGACGGTTATGTTGTTCCGTTTGGAAACGTGTTGTTTAAGATGCGTGATTTTACCTTTGCAGTAGAATTGGGTGAGGATGCCGATCAGATTGTTCCACGTAGTGCTGTTGCTGTGGCAAGTGGTGCAGATGTGGTTTTTAACTTGGCGGCTGTTCCTGATGTGTTGGGTGCGGTGGAGCATCGCCAACTTTTGGTGCGTGAACACTCTAAGCGTATGCAGTGTGGGTATGTATATGCGTCAGCCGGTTGGGGTGAATCTACAACAGATGCTGTTTATTCAGGTGATGCTCAGATATGTGATGGCGGTGAGTTGATTGCCTCCTCACAACGTTTCTCCATGAAAGGACAGGTTTTGTGTAATGATATTCATGTTGCGGCGCTGCGCGCAGAACGTTTGCACCATAAACGTGGAGGCATTGAGTGTTTTTCGGTGAAGTATGAACAGGTGGTGTTGGATAATCATCCGCGTGTTTCAGATACATTATTGCGAAGCATTGATTCGCTACCATTTGTTCCTGCAGAGGATAGACGAGCATACGTTTGTGAGGAAGTGTTTCAGATACAAACTACAGCATTAGCCCATCGTTGGTTGCATACCAAAACAGATAGTTTGGTGATAGGAGTGTCTGGTGGATTGGATTCCACCTTGGCTTTGCTAGTGGCTGTGTTGGCTTGTGATAAACTGGAGAGATATAGAAAGAATGTTGTGGCGATTACTATGCCTGGGTTTGGAACGACAGGACGAACCTATAATAATGCTTTGACTCTTATGAAGGAATTAGGAGTGACAATGCGTGAAATTTCTATTCAAGCAGCAGCTTTACAACATTTTGAAGATATTGGTCATGATGTGAACGTGCATGATGTTACTTATGAAAATACACAAGCACGCGAACGTACACAGATATTGATGGATGTGGCTAATCAGACGAATGGATTGGTAGTGGGAACAGGTGACTTGTCGGAACTTGCTTTGGGGTGGGCTACCTATAATGGAGACCACATGTCTATGTATGGTGTGAATGCAGATATACCAAAGACGCTTGTGCGCAGCTTGGTGAAATATGCAGCCGGTAAATTTACCCCAAACATAGCCACAGCTTTGTTGGACATAGTGTCAACACCGGTGAGTCCGGAACTATTGCCAGCAAATAAAGACGGTAATATCGCTCAGGTGACAGAAGATATTGTAGGGCCTTATGAACTGCATGATTTCTTCTTGTATTATTTTGTACGTATGGGATTCTCCAAAGCTAAAATTCAGTACTTGGCAGAATGTGCTTTTCGCAATACCTATAGCCCAGAAGTGATAGATAAATGGCTTACTACTTTTATGCGTCGCTTTTTTACGCAACAATTTAAGCGTTCTTGTTTACCTGATGGTCCGAGAGTAGGTACGGTTGGGTTGTCTCCAAGAGGAGCATGGAGTATGCCTTCAGATGCACATTTATGGTAGATGATGGATTATTTGTCTAAATAGAAAGCTTCAGTGAGAAGTTTATATTCAGGAGAGTAAGCATGTCTTCCATTAGATTCTATAATCAGTCTTTTCCTATCGGGTAAGGCTGATTCTTTTTTGCTTAGTGTGAGCAAAGTACGCTTAGCCGGGCGTTGTGGAGTAGGGTGTACATCCAAACGTTTTTGTTCGTACAAGTGGTAGGTTTGTGCTGTGCGTAGGAATTCGTCCGTTTGATTGGTAGGTAATATGACACAGAAAATCCCTTCGTTTGTGAGTAGATGTGCAGTGGCTTCCAGTAGTATGTCGTGTGGAAGAGTGTCTGTGTGTCGTGCAATGGTACGGTCTTTATCCGGATTCTTCAATGAATCTTTGAAAAAAGGAGGGTTTGATGTGATAAGGTCAAATTGTCTGTGATGGTGTTTATGGAATTCTTGTATAGAAATGTGTGCAGCATGTAGTCGTTCAGACCATGGAGATGACAGGAAATTTCCAGTGGCTTGTGCGTATGCTTCTGAGTTTATATCTATGCCGATTATTTGTGCATTTTCATAGCGTTGTGCCAACATTAGTGCGACGAGTCCGCTACCTGTTCCGATGTCTAATATATTGCGATAAGATTGTAATTCGCCAGCCCATGCTCCTAAAAGAACTCCATCGGTTCCTACTTTCATTGCACACAGATCATGTTGCACGAAGAATTGTTTAAACTGAAAACCTTGACCGGACATATATCAATAGTTAGTGGTATATACCGGTACGGATACGGTAGTTGTATTTGGAGTGCATGGACAATTTGAGTGGCTGTTTTTACATTGCTTTTGTAGTGTCTTGTACTGCGCATCTGTGAGTATATTTTGATAGTCTGTGTGTTTTCGTTTAATACGTTCAATGGCGGCAGTACGCCCAGGATGTTCTTGTCGTTCTTTGATGTATTTTAGGTTAATTTCATAGAGATGTTGTTTCTGTATGTCAGTGAGGTTGGGCAAAATTCTTGCTAACATTTCAGTTTGTTTAGCAGCCTCTTGTTCGGGTGTTCGTTGAGGAGTGGAGGCTTGTTTTTGTGCTATGGCAATAAGGCCAAGTATCAAAAATAGAATTGTATAGAAGAATCTCGTTTGCATGTTTTGTGTTTTCAGTTCGTAATCTTTACACTACAATTTTAATGCCACATTTTCTTTGTGTTATATGTGTGTTGAGGGAAAAATGATTGAAATAAGCCCTTAATGGGTAGCGCGAATAAGATCGTAAAATACAAAACGCACTGCTTTACTTTTAATTTTTTTTTGTCAGGCAAATGCTTTAATGAGAATCATGAATTTTCACTATGTCACTTCCTTATTTGGGAATGTAAAATGCGATTTTTTTTGCTACTTGTTGGGAAATGATGTGTTTTTTTTATACTTTTGATGAAAAATAGCATGTATTATGTCAATAATTCACCAAATTCAGCCTATAAAGATTTCTACCTTTGTTACATACTTTGTATGTAAACCAAATTAACAAACAATAAATAAACATTTAAACAATCATTTTATGAAAAAAAATTCACTCAAATTATTAGCATTGGCAGTGATGAGTGTATTCTCATTCAGTACAATGGCTCAGACAGAAGCCAACCCGTCTGAGGCTACTTCAAGCACCGACTTGGTAGGTACAAGTTACACTGTGGCTGGTGATTACATTGCAGGCAAGGGTGGTTCAATGGGTGGCACCATGACAGAAAAAGGTATTAAGTTTCGTATTAACAAGACTTATGGTGAAACCAAAAACGCTGTTCCTTTTGTTGTAAATGCCGGTTATAAAATCACAGCAATTTCATGTGATGGACAAGTAAATGATAACACCAAGACTTCTACTATTGGAAATGTTTATGTGGATGGTGTTGCTGTGGACTTTACTCCAGTTACTCTTCCCAATAAAAAGAGCGGAAGTGCTCAATTTGGTGTGAGCAATATTAATGCAACTAAAGATGTAGTATTTGTGTTTGATGGCGCCGCTTCACAAGCCAATGTGCAATACACAGTGACTTATGCCAGCGCTATTACCCCTGACAATGCTAATTTGAGTTCCATTACCATTAACGGCGAAGCATTGGAGGGTTTTGGTGCAAACGTAGATACATACAATGTAGAACTACCTTATGGAACAACTGTAGTCCCAACCATTGTTGCTACTTCTGAGGCTCCCAATGCAACGGTTGTTGTAAACAATGCGGCTTCAGTTAATGCGGCAGCGACTATTGTTGTTACAGCTGAGGATGGTACTACTACAAAAACATACACCATTAACTTTACAGTAGCAGCTACTTTATCAGATGATGCAACCTTAGCTAACCTATCAGTAGCAGGCAAAGCAATCAATGATTTTAGAGCAGACTCACTTAATTATGCTGTTCAAATTGCATATTTAGATGAAGTGGCTGTTGTGGCAGAACCGTCTTTCAGTGAGGCTACCGTAAACGTAACCCTTCCTGAAACTCTTCCCGGACAAGCAACAGTTGTGGTAACAGCCCAAGATGGTACTACAACTCAAACTTATACCATTGACATTACACGCAAGGCTCCACAACTCTATCAAGCTATATTTGATAACGGATTTGATGCTTTCATCACTGATACGAATACCGTAGAAGTTTATTATGCCGGAACTAAACCAGCATTTGCAAGTGCTACAGGATTAGAAGGTGAAGGAGCTGTTGCCACTTTCAATAATGATACAATTACTGTGGGTGGTGCAAATGGTAATGTGAAATATGCAGTAAACTACTACGAAATTACCCCATTAACCACAGAAGGAGCGGTAACATTTGACTCCACAGAAACATACATCGCAAGTGTATATGGCTGGAGTGCAGAAAAAGGATGGAAATTTGCAAAATCTGTAGAAGAAACAGCAAACAGACGTGTTTCTTCAGGAAAAAACCGTGTGCAATTCTTCTTCGGTCCAGCTTATAAAGTTGATTTTACTTGGGCTGTAGAACGTGCAATTAAGGTATATGTAAACGGAGTAGAAACTACCACCACAGCTATAGAAAATGGATTTTCTGTTCGCTTGAACATGGCAGGCAACAACCTTGTAACTATTGTATCAGACCAAACTAAAGGTGATGGTGGAGTGAGCGGACTTACACTAACAACAACAGCACCTGCTCCTGAATTGAAAATCACCAGCGAATTGAAGACAGCTACCGAATCAGATGGTTACACTTATTCTTATGTTGACTTTGGTACTGTAGAATATGGTCAAACAGCAACAGTTACAGTTTCATTTGAAGGAAAAAATCTTCCTACCAAATACACTTATTGGGATTATGCCACAGATCCAAACGGTGTTGAAGTAGAAAAAGACAACTATGTTACCTTCCACTTGTCAACTATGCCATTCTTTGATGTAGAATTGTCAGAAGGTGGTAAGGTTGAGACTACTCAAGGTTGGATGCCAGGTAGTGAAATGAAGTTCTATACTTTCCCGATTGCTGCAGACGGTAGTGCAAAAGGTACAGTTACAATCACATTGAAGAAAGACTTTGGTGCAGATCCATTTGTAGACTATGAATTACCAGCAGATTCATTAATCGCTGTTGGTAGCGTTGCCTTTGGTGATGAAGCTGGAAATTACTCAGAATCTGTGGCTGTAATGCTTGAATTAACTAAGCCGGCAATAGCTCCTGAATTGAAAGTTATTGGTGGTCAAACAGGTTCCTATGGAGATGGTTGGGAATATACCTATTTTGATCTTGGTACCATTGAAGAAGGTCAAACAGCAAGCACAACCATTGAGTTTGAAGCAACAAATATTCCTGCAAAATACACATATTACAATGAAGAAAATGAAATGGTAGAAGCAGACAACTTCATTACTTTTGCTCCATCATATGATGCTTATTATCTGTTTGATATAACCGTTTCAGAAAATGCAAGTGTTACTGAAGACTATTTGGGCGGCAAGCAATATACATTCCCACTTGATGCAAATGGAAATGTGAAAGGAAGTATTACTGTCAGCTTGAAAAAAGATTTAGGTGGACTCACCATAGAAGATTTAGATGTAGAATATGGCGAAGCTTATGCATCTGCCGGATGGGGATTTGTTGATGGTTCTTCTCAAATCAGAACTGAGTTCAATGTTAACTTCACTTTGACCGAACCTAACCAAGGTGGTGATGGCACAGCATTGGAAGATGCAACAGTAGAAGCAAACAAGGCTGTTAAAGTTCTTGAAAATGGTGTGGTTTACATCATCAAGAATGGTGTGAAATATACTGTTACCGGTGTTGCTGTGAAATAATTCACTCCAATAGCGATTAACATACAAAAAGCGAGAATCCAAGCGGATTCTCGCTTTTTGTATAATGAACTTAGCAAATATATGCTGTTACGTATTTGGTTTTATACAATTAATCCACCTACTAATTCATGTATATCCTTCACTCCATGTCGTTGCATGTATTCTTCAATTCCTTCTACAACCTTCAAGGTGATAGCCGGATCAACAAAATTAGCGGTTCCAATCTCTACAGCAGTTGCACCAGCTAGTAGAAATTCTATTGCGTCAGTTGCTGACATAATTCCTCCTAATCCTATGATAGGTATCTTTACAGCCTGTTTTACTTGCCATACCATGCGTAAAGCGACCGGTTTTACACATGCGCCAGAAAGGCCTCCGGTAATAGTTGATAAAAGCGGACGGCGTTTTTCTGCATCAATTGCCATTCCCAAGATGGTGTTGATGAGTGACACAGAATCAGCTCCAGCAAATTCGGTAGCACGGGCTATCTCAGTAATGTCAGTTACATTTGGCGATAATTTTACGATTAATGTTTTATCATACACTTTTCTAACTGCAGCCACCACTTCTTCCGCTGCATGAGGTGACGTGCCAAATGCCATACCACCTTGTTTTACATTAGGACAAGATATGTTCAGTTCTATAGCCGGGATGTTGTCCAATTGATTGATTTTTTCTGCAGTAGCCACGTAATCTTCCACCGCAGATCCAGATACATTCACAATAAAGTTAGTGTCAATACCTTGGAGGGTGGGGTATATATGTTCTACAAAATAATCCACTCCTTTATTCTGCAGTCCCACGGCATTCAACATTCCAGATGGTGTTTCTGCCATACGTGGATAAGGATTACCTTCTCTGTGATGTAGTGTTGTTCCTTTCACTATGACACCACCCAGTTGAGCCAAATCAATAAAATCTGAAAACTCATGACCATATCCGAAAGTTCCTGATGCAGTAAGTACAGGATTTTTCAGACTCAAGCTACCTATTTTTACGTTTAAATTTACCATTTTAATTCTTTTATATTAAATACCGGTCCTTCAGTGCACACACATTTATGCCCATCCTTTGTGTCTGTCACGCAACACAAGCATGCACCTACTCCGCATGCCATCTTATTTTCCAGTGATACTTCACATTCAATGTGGTGTTCATGTGCATATCGCGCAACAGCTTGCATCATGGGTGTAGGTCCACATGTGTAGATAAAATCAAATGTTTCTTTTTCTAATATTGTATGTTGAGTTACGAATCCACGTTCCCCATGTGATCCATCTTCTGTGGTTACATGTATATCGCCATACTTTTTAAATTCATCCAATTGCAATAAGTCATTCTTTGTTCTGCCCCCTAACAGGAAAGTTATTTTATGCCCCTTGGTTTTTAATTGTGCTCCTAAATAGAGCAAAGGAGCTATTCCTACACCACCTCCTACTAATAACAAATGTTGCGATGCCTCTTTGGGCATTGTAAATGGTTTGCCCAAGGGCAAGACCAAGTTTAATAGATCGCCTTCTTTCAATAACCCTATCTCGCGTGTAGCCTTTCCCACCACTTGTACCAGTATCCACAATTCGTTCTTTTCTGCGTCATAAAAGTGTACTGAGATAGGACGGCGTAGAAAGACGTTTGGGGCATTTACTTGCACTTCTACAAACTGTCCCGGCTGTAGGAGAGGTAGTTCTATGTCCGATGACAAGCGCAATAATACATTGCGTTCATTTAGTTGTTGAATGCTACGAACATAGGTATTTATAATCTTTTTCATTTTACAAATATAGTTTGATTATTCTTCGTCTATTTTTTCCGGCAATGGTTGTTTTTTCCCCATTATAATATCTTTCACCAGCATGTGTGCATACTCTTCCTTTACATAGGTTTTCATTGCCAATATTCGTTCCCAGAATACGTTCATTTCCTCTGTTGGTGACTGTAAGAAACATTCTGTACCTTGCAGATCAATTGTTTTCAATACTTTTTCCATGCTTAGTACATTTATATCCATAGCGGGTTGATAGGTTTTAGCTTGTGCTCCATCCGTATATACCTCAGTTAGTATGTGTCCTTCCACTAATTCTTGCAATAATTGTGTCACTAAGCGAATGGGTAAATGGTTTTCCAAGGATAGTTGTTCAGCAGAATAAGGCGTATCCCCGTGTTCAAATTGTTTTACTACTCTGTATGTTAAGAAAAGCGCTACATAGTCACGGTATCTTCTGTTGATGTTTTTTGTATCCACTTCATAATCAAAATTACGTACATTTTGCGCTACATATGATAATTCTGCCCCAAACAAAATAATTAAACAAGATATTTGAAGCCACAATAACAATAATGGTATTGCAGCAAAACTACCATATACTACGTTATAACGGGTAAGGTACACTTGTCCCCAGATGTATAGCATTTGCATTAGTTGAAAGGCGCTACCTGTAATCAGTCCTGATATAGCAGCACTCCAAAGTCGCACTTTCACATTAGGAATAATCAAATACATTAGGGTAAACATTGTCCACATGATGGCAAACGGTATTAACTTAATAAGAAAGGTCACCAACGGACTAATCAATCGAATCTCTTGAAGTGCAGGTAATCGTGAGTTGATGTATATAGAGAATCCTGCTGATACCACTACCATAATCGGTATCAGCAATAAAATAGACAGATATGCTGTGAATTGTCTTACCAGAGAACGTGACTTGCGCACTTGCCAGATGGAGTTAAAACTCATCTCCACTTGCATAAAGAAGATGGTTGCCGACCACAGCAAAATCAATATACCTATTCCCAAGAACACGCCACCTTGCGCTGTTTCCAAATAGCGTTCTACAAATCCCATAATTACAGGAATCACTTCAGTGTTCTTCAGAAAGCTATTGTTGAGCCAATATTCCACTGCTACCTCAAAACCGAACCCTTTAGCCACAGCTAATACAATTGCAAATATCGGCACTATAGCAAATAGAATAGAATATGTCAACGCAGAGGCTTTTAGGTTAAGTTCATCGTTAAAAAATCCTCTTACCGATAATACGATAATTTTAATCAATCGATATAAAAAGCGTTTTCCTCGAGTTAGTTCCGATTCAGTTATTCGCCACACGTCATAGCGAACAAATCGATATAATTTTTTGAAAAATTGGAGTATATTTATCATGCGTCTTTTGTTTTTGAATAAAAAACAGTCAGCCTATAAGCCGGGTTCTGTATTTCGCAAGCGAAACGTCTGTCATTTATCTACGATAATTGTCACCAATTACCTTTAGCAATCTACCCTCCGACTCGGACGGACAGCCCTCAAACATCGGTTTACTTGATCTTGCAACCCATAAGGTGTACAGCCTGCTTTGTTGCCAAACCAGCGGTGGGCTCTTACCCCGCCTTCTCACCCTTACTCACAAGGAGCGGTTATTTTCTTCTACACTTCTCCACTCTCGCGAATGGCTTCCCGTTAGGAAATATGGTGTCCTGTGTTGCCCGGACTTTCCTCTTCGTTACACGAAGCGACAGACCGGCTGACTGTATATATTGTTACTACTAATAATTATTATTCATGATTATGGTTGTGTCCATGTTCTGTGCATGATTCTTCTATACCATGATGGTGATGATGTTCACTTCCGAATACTTCTACTGTTATGTAGATTCCCATGATGATGAAAAGCGCTGCACATATTCTTCTAAGCCATACTTCTACCAACTGGATGTTGTGATGCAACTTTCCTATTGTGGCTACGCTATAAGCTAGTGTCCAACTAATCAATAATACCGGCAATCCGGTCGCGAATCCAAATACTAATGGGAGTAGCCATCCTATTGGTTCTGCCACAGAAAGAGGTATTAACATGCCAAAGAAAATCATTCCGCTATAAGGACAAAAAGCCAATGAAAGAACTATACCTAATAAAAAAGACCAAAGTGGACTGCCAATCTTCGCTGTGTGCATTAAGCGTTCTGTCCAAGGCCCATGTGTGTGCGTTTCTTCGTCATGGTGGTGGTGATGAAAATGTACCACTCCCAACATGCCTAGTCCACAAACAATCAGAAAAGGTCCTAATATAGGTTCTCCATATGTTTCAAAAAAGTGTCGAATATGTAATACGTTTGTACCTATTAGGAAAATAAGTCCTAATACAAAATATGTCAACATCTTACCTGCTATATACAACAAACCATTCCAGGTGATGGTCGCTTTATTTTGCACATCTTTACTTATAAATCCAATCGCAGTGAGATTAGAACAAAACGGGCATGGGCTGATGGTCATCATCAAGCCTAATAAAAACGCCGTAAATAAAGGGAATGAGGTTGATTCCAACAATTCTTTCAACAATTCCATCATAGCACACTCTTTTTCATATAATGCAAAGATAGTGCAAGGCGAGCGAAATGCCAAATTTATTTGAGCATTTCCGAGCTGAAGCCTATGTTATTTGATGATAGTGTAAGGCGAGCGAAGTAGCAAATTGGATGTAATATGAGTGCTTAATTAATTTGGAATTATTGGGGTCAAGTAGTTATCATCGGGCAGTGACAATCAAAAATCGGAGAGTGGTGGACTAAATTCCATCATTCTCCGATGATATGCTTTGTGGTTGTTGTCTTTATGGAAGACGATTTGTTTTAGTGTCGGGGAAAATAACTGCCGGTTGGAAGGATTTGGCTTCTTCCGGTGTCATCATAGCATATGCAATTATTATGATGATATCGCCTGGTTGTACCAATCGTGCAGCAGCTCCGTTTAAGCATACAACTCCGGAGTTTCGTGGACCGGGTATGACGTAGGTTTCTAAGCGTGCTCCATTGTTGTTGTTGACGATGGCAACCTTTTCATTAGGAAGTATGTTGGCTGCTTCTAACAAGGCTTCATCAATGGTTATGCTTCCAATGTAATTGAGGTTGGCTTCGGTAACCGTAACCCGATGTATTTTAGATTTCAATACTTGGAGAAACATAGTATTTTTAGATTTTAAATAAGTGATTTAACATTTTGGGACATTATACATGACATTGTCAATGAGTCGCACGGCTCCGCAATGCACGGTGACGCAACCGATGGTGTTTTCCCATGTTGTGGCGGGTTGTAATGTGTCACAGTCAACAATTTCAAAATATTCCACTTGGAGTCCGTCTATTCGGTTGATTTGTTCGATTACCCAACTTTGCACTTGAGGAATAGTTTGGCATTGTATGAGTTGTCTGCTTTCAAAGAGTATGTGTGATATGTTAGATGCAGTTATTTTTTCTTCCGGTGAGAGTAGTTGATTTCTACTACTCATTGCTAATCCACTTGGTTCGCGCACTATTGGGCATGGAATTATGATTGTGTCATATCCTTTTACTTTCACCATGTGTTTGATGATAGCTACTTGTTGGAAATCCTTCTCTCCGAAGTAGGCTCGTAAAGGTTGTACTAAATCAAAGAGTTTACTTACGATTTGTACTACACCATTAAAATGTCCCGGACGATTAGGACCTTCCATAACTTGGTCTAATCCACCGAAATCAAATGAGTAAGTAGTGTCAGTTTCTTCTTTGCTATATATTTCTTCAGCAGAAGGGGCGAATACCATGTCACATCCCATAGTACTAAGTAATTGGGTGTCTTTTTCCAATGTGCGTGGGTATTTGCGCAGGTCTTCGGGATTGTTAAATTGTGTAGGATTTACAAAAATACTGACTACACAAATATCGTTTTCACTCTTACATTTTCGCACGAGTGAGAAATGTCCTTCGTGAAGAGCTCCCATGGTGGGTACAAATCCGATGGTCTTACCCAATATTTTTAATGCTGAAATATCAGCAATAAGTTCTTTGGTTGTTGTTAGCAATTTCATGTCTCTTAGTTTTGAAATGCATTTATTTTGCCTTTACGGGAATGTAGAATCCCATTGTATGTAAAGGGTGTGCAAAAGTACGAAAAATATTCTGATTGAAACAAAAAACACTTAAGGAAGAATTTGTTGCAACGGAATCATGTATGTTTGTAGATAGGGTAGGTATCGTTTTTGTTGTTTTTCCGGTAGTATTTGATATGTTTGATTAGTAAATTCAATAGTTTCTGCGGTGGTGGAGAATTCTGCACTGACGAAGATGGGTGTGATGTCTTTCAGTTCATCTTCGTTTAAATTGTGTTGCATAATTAAGAAGTCGCTTGCTTTGAAGGATGGCTGATATGTCTTTTGCACTTGCCATGATTTGTTGTAAATTGTTATGGTGGAACTGCTTATGGGCGCAGATACGGTGTATATGGCTATGATGAGATAGTCATTGGCAGATGTGGGAATGGTTTTGAGTGCTAATGTGCTATTGGCTGTTTGGGCTACTTTAAGGTAGTTTTGTTGTTCATTGTATGCCAACATGCATGCTTGTCCTTGAAATTTGTTTTTGATGGTTTCCTGGCGTCCTTCTTTGGCATACTCAATCAATTCAAAACGTTGCGTTTCGTTTAGTATGGGGCTGAGTTCAGCCGGCATGTATTGATAGACCCATCCAATGTTTTGTGCTATCGTGATGAATGGGAAGAAGAGTATGATGAGTTGGACTATTTTCTGTTGCATATTCAATAATTTATGGTATGGTGTCAGTATGAATGAGGAGTGTGTCTTGGGGCTGAGTAGGTATAGTGTCGGTTTGTTCGATATGCATTTCTGGCTTGGCTTTCTTGTCAGCCTTTGAGGTGGCTTTCTTGCTTTGTTTTACTTTCTTTGTTTTTTTCTTTTTGGGTTTAAAGAGGTCTTTAAATGACGTAAGTAGTTCTTGGGCATTGTTGAATTCTTCTTTGTAAATCAAACCAACGCCTTGCATTGTTTGGGCTGTTTTGAGTGAGTATTTATCAACAGTATGTGTGTAAGCTTTCACACGGAATTTTCCGTTCTGCGTCAATAAATATTCCACATCCACGTCACCTATAAATTTATTGGTGGCAAGATTGTCGTTTCGATACCCAAAGTTTCCGTTGACAATCAGCCGATTGTTAGGCTGATATAAGATTTCAGTCTCATATTCTTGTGTGGCTGTTTCTCCTTCGCCATGTGCTCGGACATTAAAACCAAAGCTAAAATCGTCCGTTAGTTTAGAAATCCAGTTGTTGATTTGCCCTGTCACGGTAGAACTCAACAATGAATATGCCTCGTTTGAGCCTATGTTTGTCATGGATGTTTGCAGATATTCCGGTGTGTAAAACTTGTTAAATACCAATAAGTATAGAATTTGTCGGTTCATCATTTCATCCGTGTTGATGATGTTGCGAACTTGTTGTTTTAGAGCTTCGTCGCTATTAGGAAGTTCTATATCAAAACGAATAGTAGGACTCGTGAGTTGGTCGGTCAAGTAGAGTAGGCAATTGACCGGTACGCTACTGCGTTTTGTTGTGGCTTCAATTTCAGACTGGTCCATTAAGTCACGCAATGAAGCAGTTAAACTATAGAGAGCTTTGATGTTAACTTGTGCATTCAGCGGGTCTCCTGCCCATGTCAGGCTACTACCTTGTGCTATCTTAAAATCTTTTCGGAATACATTCTGTAAAGTGAATTGATAAGACCCTGACTCAATGGTATAGGTTCCCATCATGCGAACATCTTCACTACTGCTATCGTATTCAACAACTAAGTTTCCACTTCCTCTTCCCGTCAATAAATCCCCCGTTTTGGGGTCAATGATAACTTGCAGTGTGGCTTCCGGTGTGGCCTCGATATTTAGTCGTAATTTAACATTGGCGCTATTACTTGGTGCGGTAGTGTCTTCTTCTTCCTCTTCTTCTTGGTTGGTCGATTGACTTGAAACAAAAGTTACAAATGAGTTGTCTGTGGCAACTGAAGCTGATGCCAGCGATATATTGAATTCGGTGTTAGGACACGTGCGTGCATTAACATTGATTTGGCTTTCTTTTTCATCACCGGTGATGAGTACATTTCCTGTGGCATATCCCTTACCAAAGAAGAAGTCGTTATCGCTGATAAGCGTATTCATGGCCAGCAGATCTTCACAGGTAATGAGAATTTGATAGTGCAAATCCTGGAATGTGCCATCATGTGTCACTTCTCCATTAAGCAGAGCATTATTTCCTTCAGCATCTTTTACCGGGATTTGAGGTAGTAGAATGGCCTTTTCTTTGAGATAAATTGAATCGCTAAAAGTGAAGTGTGTCCCCAACATAGACACACGCATGTGACCATCTTCCACAAGCGCACTTCCCTCAAAGTGCACATCGTTAGGAGTTTTGAGTGTACCGTACATACGCACTTTTCCATATCCTTTACCGCTCACTTGATCGGCAAATTCAGACATGTATCGATTGATGAATCCAAGACTAAATCCTTGAGCATTATAAAACAACTCGATGCTATCGCGCATCGGGGCTATATATCCATCCACCAGTGCCACAGTGTCTTGACCCACAATAGCCACTCCTGTGAGGTCTATTTCTTGAAATTCTTTATCCCAGACTGCATTT
>CALGCU010000058.1 GCA_937886455.1 uncultured Bacteroidales bacterium
AACCAATGTCACTAGGAAACAAGAACACTAGCCCCACTATCAAACCCCTGTAGCAAGCGCAGCGCAGCGTCCTATAGGGCTCCGCCCGTCCTCTCCTCACCGTTACCATTAGATAGGATTAAGATAGACAACTACATAGCAAAACACACCCGCAAACTATCCTAATACATATAGCAAAAATATACAGACAACGTTAATAACTCCAAAAAATACAGACGAAATACAATAAACCTTTCGGGTCTCTATTTTTTTTTCTATATTTGCCGAGTATTATCTGCTAAACTCTATTGGTGGATATAAGAAAACGGCATACTTTTTGAAAAACACACTAAAAAACACAAAAACATTAAAAAATGAAAACAATTAAAACCCTAGCCTTGGTAGTGATGGCTATGTTCCTCACGGAAAATATCGCTGCACAATTACCTTCTGTTACTTTGAAAACAATCGAGGGAAAAACAATCAACACTGCTAAATTGTCTAACGATGGAAAACCATTCGTTATAACCTTCTTCGCTACATGGTGTAAACCTTGTCAACGTGAACTAAAAGCTATACACGAAGTCTATGCTGATTGGCAAGACGAAACAGGCATGAAAGTGGTCGCTGTCTCTATCGATGAAGGACAAAACGTAAATAAAGTAAAACCCTTAGTGGATGCTTCTGGATGGGAATATGAAGTGCTACTCGACGCTAATGGAGACTTCAAACGTGCTATGGGAGTAGGACCAATACCGGCTTTGTTCATTGTGGATGGAAACGGAAAAATAGTTGACCAACATTCGGGATACACTGACGGTTCTGAAGAAGAAATCATAGCAAAAATACGCTCATTGTTGAAGAAATAACAACATCCAACAAATCATCCATACTATTCATTATGAAGAAAATAGGCCTCTTACTTACCTTGGCTCTTATCAGCACATGGGGAGGGTACGCACAAGAAGAACAAGCACCAATCACACTCTCAGGAGCTTTGCAAACTGATATGCTGTTCCCGGAAGAGGATAAAGCTATCGGTACGGGTACGTATCAAGATAGATTTTTATCTAATACATATTTAGACCTCAACCTAAATAGCAAATATGTAACAGCTGGAGCAAGGCTCGAATTATTGCAAAAACCACTACCGGGGTTTGAGTCTGACTTCGCTGGAGCTGGACTCCCTTATCTCTTCGTGGCTGGTAGATACAAATGGGCGGAACTCACAGTAGGAGATATTTATGACCAATTTGGGAGTGGATTTATTTTAAGATTCTACGAAGAAAGATCACTCGGTGTGAGTAACTCACTTAGGGGAGGACGACTTGTATTAACACCATATAAGGGAATTAGATTCAAAGCTTTGGGAGGTAAACAAAGAGTCTATTTCAATTATAACCTGCAAAATAAATTAGGATTTGACTACTCGTCTGGAGCTGTCTGGGGAGCTGACTTGGAATTGGGGATAAACGAATGGATTCCTAAAATGCAAGAAAATAACTGGTACCTCACACTCGGAGGTTCTTTCGTAAGTAAATACCAACCGGCAGAGGCTAGCCCTAATAACTACATTCTTAACCTGCCGCAAAATGTAGCGGCAACGGATGTGAGAGCACGACTTCAAAAAGACAACTGGAACTTCCTCGTGGAATATGCATATAAATTCAACGACCCAAGCCAAGATAATGGATATATATACAGACCGGGACAAGCATTGATGCTGTCTGCCGTATATTCTAAAAGAGGTATGAGCGCTATCCTACAAATCAAACGTAGTGAAAATATGTCCTATCGTAGTGATAGGGATAGAGAAGGAGCAGCGGCATTCATCAACCACATGCCGGCATTCTCAATGACACACACTTATGCACTTCCTGCTTTATATCCTTATGCTACACAAATCGCTGATGGTGAATGGGCTTTTCAAGGTGAATTTGCATATAATTTCAAAAGAAAAACACCTATGGGAGGTAAGTATGGAACAACTCTCAAACTGAATGCTACTTATATTCATAGCCTCAAAAAAGAATATATAGATGGATTTGGAGACAAAGAACTACTCGAAGGTACAGAGGGATACAAATCGCCTTTTTTTGGCTTTGGAGATGAAACCTACTACACGGATGTAAACCTCACACTGGATAAGAAAATAACAAAACAATGGTCATTGACAGCAATGTATATGTACCAACTCTACAACCAAAAGGTAGTGGAAGGACATGGAATCAATGGTGATATCGTACATTCACACATCTTGGTCGCTGATGTCAAATATGCTCCTACAAGAAATGTGTCTATGAGAGCTGAATTGCAATATCTGCACACAAAACAAGCTGAAGGACAATGGGTGTATGGTTTGTATGAGTTGTCACTATTCCGCTCTCTTATGCTCTATGTGTCGGATATGTACAACATTGATGCAACCAAAACACACTACTATTCAGGAGGTGTTAGTTATAACTGGCGATCACATCGTTTGCAAGTGGCCTATGGAAGAACAAGAGCCGGCTACAACTGCTCAGGAGGTGTATGTCGCTATGTGCCGGCAAGTAGAGGGGTCACATTGTCCTATAACGTAATATTCTAATAAAAAGAAACTGAAAGAATGCTACTTGACGTATCGGCGTCGAGTGGCTTCTTTTGTATTAAAATAGAACATAACAATGATACAACTTCCACCAAAAGCCATATTTCTTGCTCCTATGGAGGATGTCACCGACCCGGCTTTTAGATTACTCTGTAAACGCTTCGGAGCGGATGTGGTGTACACCGAATTTGTCTCTGCTGACGCATTAATCAGGAACGTCAAAAGAACGGAACAAAAACTGACAATATACGAGGAAGAACGTCCTGTGGCAATACAAATTTATGGAAAAGATGTGGATGCTATGGTGGATGCAGCAAAGATGGTGGCAGAGGCTAAACCGGACTTTATTGACCTCAATTTCGGCTGTCCGGTGAAAAAAGTCGCAGGAAAAGGGGCTGGGGCTGGAATGTTGAGAGATATACCCAAAATGCTTGATATTACTCGTAATGTGGTGAAAGCGGTTAATCTGCCGGTTACGGTTAAAACAAGACTGGGGTGGGATGAAGATAATAAAATCATTACAACACTCGCACTGCAACTGCAAGATTGTGGAATACAAGCACTCGCTATTCATGGAAGAACAAGGGCGCAAATGTATAGAGGAGACGCAGATTGGACACTCATAGGAGAAGTGAAAAATAACCCACAAATACACATACCTATCATTGGAAACGGAGATGTCACTACACCGCAAAGAACTGCGGAATGCTTTGACAAATATGGCGTGGATGCTATCATGATAGGTAGAGGAGCTATAGGACAACCCTGGCTCTTTGAGGATGTAAAACACTTCTTGAAAACAGGAAACGACTTCCCGACAAGAGACCCGCTTTGGATGATTAACATTCTCAAAGAGCATGTACTGAAAAGCATCGAATGGCTGGGAGACGAGAGAAAGGGTATTGTCCACAGTCGAAGACATCTGGCTGTAACTCCGGTGTTTAAGGGTATATCTCATTTCAAAGAAATGCGTATAGCAATGCTCAGGGCTGAAACCATCAATGATCTCTTTGCTATCATGGATAATGCCTACGAAAAAATCATAAACACACCTTTATTGCAGGAAAACTAACTACCCACCCACATGTTGATAGATACACATACGCATATATATGGTCATGAATTTGACGAAGATAGGGATGAAGTCGTAAAAAGGGCAATAGAGGCTGGCGTATCTCATCTCATTCTACCGGCTGTGAATGAAGAATCGGTACAAAGAATGAGACAAATGAAACATAACTACCCCGAATTATGTAGCATGGCGGTAGGACTACATCCGGAAGAGGTGAGAAATAACTATGCTGAACAATTAAAATTTGTTGAAACGGAACTGAAAACGGGGGACTATATTGCTGTAGGGGAAATTGGCATTGACCTGTATTGGGATAAAACTTATCGGGATGAACAGGAAAAAGCCTTCCTGCAACAGGTACAATGGGCATTAGACTATAAACTGCCTCTCATCATACATACGCGTGACTCCCTGAATAGAACACTGCAACTACTCAACACCTACAAACAATACAACCTAAAGGGAATTTTTCATTGCTTCGGAGGAGAACTCGATGACGCGAAAGCAATCTTTGAAATGGGTGATTTCAAACTCGGAATTGGTGGCATACTAACATTTAAAAATGCAAACCTCTCTCAAACTTTGAAACACATACCACTTGAAAAAATTGTTATCGAAACGGATGCACCTTATTTAGCACCGGTTCCAAAAAGAGGTAAAAGAAACGAACCGGCATTCCTCACACACCTAATCCCACATCTCACTAACATATACCAATGTGACGAAAATACTTTGTGCAAAACACTCAGAGAAAACACAAAAAAAGTATTCTTTGCAGAATAAATCACCCTTAATCGTGTTATAAAGCATAAACTTTCAAGATTTATGAGCCGAAAAAGTAAAAAAAGAAATTTATATCGGCAATAAATGATGTGTATATCAAGTTTTTTTTATAACTTGCGCCCGTTTTTGGAGAGGTGCTCGAGTGGTTGAAGAGGCACGCCTGGAAAGCGTGTATACCCCTAAAGGGTATCACGGGTTCGAATCCCGTCCTCTCCGCAGTAAGCAAAAAAGAAACTAATAAACTATAAACTTAAATAATTCAATAACTTAAAAACAAATCAAAATGAAAAAAGTATTCGCACTGTTATCCATTGTAGCTGTTTTCAATTTTGGAAACCCTATTAATGTGTTTGCTCAAGAACCTGCAGCTGAAGCTGAAACTACTGAACAAGTAGCTCCTGCTGAAGAAGCTGCTGTAGTAGAAGAAGTCGTAGAAGAAACTACTGTGGTAGAAGAACAAAGTATGCACAAAGCTTTGAAACAAAAATTCATTGAAGGTGGTGCTGGATTTATGGCATTGGTTGCTCTATGTCTTATCTTCGGTTTGGCACTCTGCATCGAACGTATCATCTATTTGAGCCTCGCTTCTACTAACACTAAAGCACTTTTGGCTAAAATCGAAAATGCTTTGAATGAAGGCGGTGTGGAAGCTGCTTTGGAAGTTTGCCGTAACACACGCGGACCTATCGCTTCTATCTTCTATCAAGGTCTCTCTCGTTATGATGAAGGTGTTGATGTAGTTGAACGCTCTGTAGCTTCTTACGGTGGTGTACAACTTGGTTTGCTCGAAAAAAACCTTAGCTGGATTACACTCTTCATCTCTATCGGTCCGTCTTTAGGATTTATGGGTACTGTAATCGGTATGATCCAAGCATTCGACAAAATCCAACAAGCTGGTGACATCTCTGCTACTGTTGTGGCTGGTGGTATCAAAGTGGCGTTGTTGACTACTCTCTTCGGTTTGATCGTTGCTGTTATCCTACAAATTTTCTATAACTACATCCTTTCTTTGATCGAAGGTATGGTTACTGAAATGGAAGATTCTTCTATCTCTTTACTTGATATTATCGTTAAATACAACGAATCTAAAAAATAATTAACTGAGAATATATTATGAAATCTTTTGATAAATTACCGCGTATAGTAATGCTCGTGCTCTTGGCGCTTTGCGTTGTGGTAGGAGTGTTGTTCTATGCAGGAGGAAGCAACGGCACATTGGATGTGGCTGGAGACTTGCTCTCTATCCCTAGATATACTGATGTGTTCCTATACTTAAACTACGCCCTGGCTGCACTCGTTTGCTTGATAACAATCGTAGTCATGATCACTAAATTTGCAGCTAAGTTTAAATATAGCCCGGCATCTGCAGTGAAATCATTAATCCCTATCCTCTTGGCTGTTTTGGTATTCGTGGTTTCTTGGTTCTTGGGAAGCCCTGAAAAAATGGACATTATTGGATATGAAGGTACAGATAACCAAGGTTTCTGGGCGCAATGCGCAGATATGATTATCTATGTAACTTACACTTTCTTGGCAGCTACTATCTTAACTGTGTTCGGTATGGCTGCATACAATAAGTTTAAAAAATAAAAACGAGTTGAAGATTCTTCAACATAAAAGCATTTAAGAATGGCAAAAAAGAAAGTTCCAGAAATTAACGCCAGCTCAATGGCTGACATTTCTTTCTTGTTGCTCATATTCTTCCTCGTTACAACCTCAATGGCTGTTGACAAAGGTTTGTCTCGTAGATTGCCTCAACCTCTTCCTCCTGATATGAAACTGGAGGATACGGAAACTAAAATTAAAGACAGAGACATCTTCGTGGTGAAAATCAATAGCATGAACCAATTGTTGGTTGAAGGAAAAGAAATGAATGTAAGAGAGTTGCGTGAAGCAGCGAAAGAATTCATTGAAAATCCGGCTAACGATGAGAATTTACCTGTGAAAACACAAGAAGAAATCGAAGGTTTGGGATTGGTGGAATATACAAAAGACCATGTAATCTCTGTACAGAATGACGTGGATACGCAATATCAAGCTTACCTTGAAGTGCAAAACGAATTGGTGGCTGCTTATAATGAATTGCGTAATGATTATGCAATGACACGCTTCGGAAAATCGTATCAAGAATTGGATGAAGATACACAAAAAGCTATACAAAAAATGTATCCTCAAAAAATCTCTGAAGCGGAACCTAAAAATTATGGAGGAAATAAATAATGGCTAAGATTAGAAAATCTGAAAAGAAAGAAATGCCTGCTTTGAACACTGCTTCATTGCCTGACATTATCTTCATGCTTCTTTTCTTCTTCATGACGGTTACATCTATGAAAGAGGTAACTTACAAGGTTCGATTTACACCGCCAGAAGCTACTGAGTTACAGAAGTTGGAGAAAAAATCATTGGTACGCTACATCTACATCGGTACACCTACGGAAGAATTCCGTAAAGTATATGGTTCTGAAACACGTATTCAACTTGATGATGCCTTCGCTGATGTATCACAAATAGAAGACTTTATCGTACGCGAACGTGAATCTATGGATGAAGATGAAAAAAACCTTATGACTGTTTCTATTAAAGCAGATAAAGATACTAGAATGGGTATCATTGCAGATCTCAAACAAGCGCTCAGAAGAGCATATGCCTTGAAGATTAGCTATGCTGCTGTACAACGTACGTCATACTAATTAGAAACAAAATTACATTAAATAAAAGAGCCGTGTCTAAAACACGGCTCTTTTGTCTTTATATACTTTATTCATAAAATCTGTGGTGCTATACTTGTGTAGTTGTTCTCAATGTATTACATGGGGTTAAATGTATTCTGCTTGTGAAATTTATTTGTGTACATCGATTATTCCGCTTAACTCTGTGTGTCAAATTTAAATATATTTGCCTATTATAAGGGGATTACACTTTTGTATATCTTGAAATAAGGAAATAGCACTTTTGCTTTGTCTTGATTACTTGAAACTTCATTTCAAAAAAAATCAATATAAATGCTAATTTGCTAACGATATAATTTTATAAAAAAAGCACTCATAGAATCACGATTAAAATTCTGTGAGTGCTTTTTGTGTCTGATGTGTCCTGTCATAAAAAAATACGTTCCCACATCAGCATGTCTATTCTACCTCTCTTTACTTGGCATCTTCACCCATATGTTGTGATAATATGCTCTCCAATTCTTCTGGCTTAACACCGGTGTGAATTTCTTCATTCAATGCGTATGAAATGCCGCCTGTCTCTTCAGATACAACTATAGCCAGAGCATCGCTCTTCTCTGTGATACCTAATGCAGCACGATGGCGCAAACCCAAACGTTGAGGTATTTGCTGATTCTTTGATACGGGAAGAATGCAGGCCGCCGACAATAAACGCCTGTTGCTGATAATTAAAGCACCATCGTGCAGAGGGGTGTTCTTAAAGAATATATTCTCTATTAAACGTGAACTGATGGTAGCGTCAATATCCTCGCCGGTTTGTGCATAACTCTTTAAGTCTTGCTTCTGCTCAATAACAATCAAGGCTCCGGTCTTACTTTTGGACATGTTCTTGCAAGCCATTACAATGTGAAGTACATTCTGATCGGCTTCTGATTGTTCTGTGGCATTTCTGAATCTTCGAGACAACTGACTGATTATTCTCCAATTGGAACGATTACCAATGCGAGAAAAGAATGTGCGAATCTCCTCTTGGAAAATCACAATCAAAGCAATGGCACCAACACTCATTAAGTGATTGAATATTGTCCCTAATAACTCCATCTTAAACACATAGGAAACCAAAAACCAAGCAACAATAAAGGTAAAAATACCAATAAATACATTGGTCGCTCCTGAACTCTTGAGAAGTCTGTAACTTTGATATAATAGGACAGCAACTAATAAAATGTCAATAATGTCTTTAAAACTAACTTGAAAACCCATAATTATATATCGTAAATGTTGGTAGCTTGAACAATTTTTATCGCCTCAATGGCGGGGTTCACTTCATGAACACGAAGTATCGATGCACCACCAAGTAAAGCTATCGTGTTGGCAACAGTGGTAGCATTCAAAGAGTCTTTCACGTCTATGTCTAATAATTTGTAGAGCATAGACTTATGTGACAAACCAGCCAAGAGAGGAAGACCTAAACTCTTAAAATGTGATAAGTGAGAAAGTAATTCATAGTTTTGCTCCATAGTCTTGGCAAAACCAAATCCCGGGTCCAATATAATGTCACTCACACCCAATGCATGTAGGCTCCGGACGCGTGTCTCAAAAAAAGATAATACATCTCCAATGAGATTATCATATTGAGTCTGTAAATGCATGGTTTGAGGCGTACCACGCATGTGAGTAAGAATATATGGAACCTTCAATAAGCCTATCGTCTCAAACATCTCATTATCCATTGTGCCGCCCGAAACATCATTGATGATATCCGCACCACAATCAATAGCTGCTTGGGCAATAAGCGCACGATAAGTGTCAATGGAAATGGGTATATCCGGAAAATGCTTCCTGATTAAACGTAAAGCATATTGAATACGACGCAATTCTTCTTCTTGGGCAACAATCTCACACTGTGGACGTGTGGAATGTGCTCCAATATCTATAATACGAGCTCCGTCATCAATAGATTTGGCTACAACCTCAATCAATTCGCGCTCTGATAGTAAACCATGTGATGAATAAAAACTATCAGGTGTTATATTGATGATGGCCATTACGATAGGCTCATCTATGGAAAATATACTATTTCTGAGACGTAATGTATAACTCATCTATGTAAAAATGTTAATAATTAACAATATAAGGTTGTGTTTCCTCAAATTCCACCCATACAAACAGCCTCAACTTCCGAGTACAAAGATAGTAACAAACGAGCGAAAAATATCAAGCTTGCTTGAATATTTTTCCCGGCGAGTGCAGTATATCTTATCCAAAGATAGTAACAAACGAGCGAAAAATATCAAGCCTGCTTGAATATTTTTCCCGGTGAGTGCAGTATATCTTATTAAAAGATAGTAAAAGGTGAGTACGCAAATAAAAAATGGGTGAGTCCTCAAGTTCCAATAGTCGGACTCAATCTGTTTATGTGAAAATAGCAACCAATACCACAATTGAGCAACATAACACGTAGGATACACGTAGGATACACGTAAGATACACGTAAGATACACGTAGGATACACGTAAGATACACGTAAGATATACGTAGGATATACGTAAGAAATACGTAAGATATACGTACTTTAGTCTGTATGAAAGAGTGCCTTCTCTCATAAATTTACTATGCCAAAAGATTCTTCTTGACGTGATTATAAAAGCAGCTTATGACAAATCAATAAAAAATGCAGAAAAAAATCACTATACAATATAATTTTTTGAGTAAAATTGAGTTATTTAATTAGGAGAGGTCTCAACTTTGTTGCTTTGAGACATTTTTTTGTTTTTTTTATTGATATTGTAGTGGAAATATCAAAAAAAAAAGTAACTTTGCATCCTTGAATGGTGGAAATATAATATTATCATAGTTTTTTATAAATAATATGAGTAGTAAAGTAATTAAATGGTCGCTTTTATCCTTTGTGATAATGCTATGCTCGTGTGCTCAAGACAACGCTATTAGTAAAAAGTATTCTAATACGACAGGATGGAAGTACAATGATCGTAAAACAACAGCTTTTGAAGTACAGTCTGATTATCGTCCAACAGTGCCTCCCGGAATGATTCCTATTGAAGGGGGGACATTTGAAATTGGTGAAAGAGGTGAATACATCACAGCTCCACGTAATAATCCAAGACGTTCTGTTACTGTAAACTCTTTCTATATGGATAAGTATGAAGTAACTAACTTAAACTGGAAAGAATATTTGCACTGGACTAAAATAGTCTTTGAGGCTACAGCACCATCCTTGGTCGCTAAGGCTATGCCCGATGTAACTGTGTGGAGAGAAGAATTGGCATATAATGAACCATACTTGCAAAACTACTTTGAACACCCATCTTATGACCTATATCCTGTAGTAGGTGTTACATGGGTACAAGCTATGGATTATTGCCAATGGCGTACTGACCGTGTCAACGAAATGGCTATGGTAGGAGCAGGAGTTATTGAAGCACCTGACTTCTCTGAACTTGATCCTGCATATGAATTGTCATATGACACCATTCGAAATAACTTCGTGTTCAATACACAAAAGTACCTCTTGAATGCGGATTATAACCCATATCCGGGAAGAAAACCAAAAGTAAATATCAACGGTGAAGAACGCAAAGTAACACGCGCAGACGGTATTCTCTATACTGACTTTAGACTTCCGACTGAAGCTGAATGGGAATTTGCAGCATTTGCACCTATTGCGGGAGAAAGTGGATTGACTACTGAAGGTAAAGTATATCCATGGTCTGGATACCACTCACGTAACGTAACAAAAAAACAATTAGGACAAATGCAAGCCAACTTCATCAGAGGTAAAGGAGACATGATGGGTGTGTCGGGAGCATTGAACGACCACTACGTAATCACCGGACCGGTAAATGCATTCTGGCCGAATGACTTCGGATTGTATAACATGGCAGGTAACGTTAACGAATGGGTGTTAGACGTATATCGCGAAACTTCTTTCCAAGATATGGCTGAATATAACTCTTATCGTGGTAATATCTATGTAGCACCAAAAGAAGCTGGTACTGACGAAAACGGAAATACACTATATGAAGTGGACTCTTTGGGACGTATCGCTATGGAAGTGAAGTTTAAAGAAGATGACGTGAGAGATTATAAAGATGGTGACCAAACATCTGTACTTAACACTGACTTTACATTGATCGTTGACTCAATGGATATAGTTGAATTAACTAAAGAACGCTTAGTAGATCCAACTGATGTGTTAGCACCGAGAATAAACAAAAAATCACGTGTTTACAAAGGTGGTTCTTGGAAAGACCGTATCTATTGGTTGAATCCTTCTACCCGTCGTTGGATGGATGAAGATAAATGCTCAAGCACTATCGGATTCCGCTGCGCAATGAGTACTATGGGTACTGAAGATATACACGGAACAAGAAAATAAACCAATATCTTATTTATAGTTTAACAAGATGAAGACTCGCTGTTAAAGCGGGTCTTCTTGTTTTAATCTAACTTGTAATCGTCTATATGATACAAAACTAATATGTGTGTTCTCTCCTATTCATCATGTGAGAAACAATGCCAATAGCAAAAAAACAAAGGATTTTATTTTGTTCTGCTTTGGGTTTATTGTATCTTTGTCAAAAAATATAATATCATGAAAGGAATTATTCTTGCTGGTGGAAGTGCTACACGCCTCTACCCTCTATCAAAAGCAATCTCTAAGCAAATCATGCCGGTCTATGACAAACCGATGATTTACTATCCTTTGTCCACACTTATGTTGGCAGGTATTAGAGAAGTCTTAATTATATCTACTCCACGTGATCTGCCAATGTTCAAAGAACTATTGGGAACGGGTGAGAGAATTGGTATGAAATTCTCATATAAGGTGCAAGAAACACCTAATGGATTAGCACAAGCTTTTGTATTGGGAGCTGAGTTCCTTAATAATGAACCTGGATGTCTTATATTAGGAGATAATATGTTCTACGGACAAGGTTTCTCTAAAATGCTAAGAAGAGCGGCGGAAACAAAGAAGGGCGCATGTATTTTTGGCTATTATGTAAAAGACCCACGTGCGTATGGTGTGGTGGAATTTGATAATAATGGCAAAGTCATCTCTTTGGAAGAAAAACCGGCTAATCCTAAGAGTAACTATGCTGTGCCTGGACTTTATTTCTATGATGAAACAGTGACAAAAAAAGCTGCTGAACTCAAACCTTCTGCAAGAGGTGAATATGAAATTACTGACCTTAACAAACTCTACTTGGAAGAAGGAACACTAAATGTGGAACTCTTTGGTAGAGGGTTTGCTTGGCTGGATACAGGTAACTGTGATAGCCTTTTGGAAGCATCTAACTTCGTGGCTACTATTCAAAATAGACAAGGTTTCTACATCAGTTGCATTGAAGAAATAGCATGGCGCAATGGATGGATTTCTGACCAACAATTAGAAACCTTAGGTAATGAACTCTCTAAAACATCTTACGGACAATATCTGTTAGAATTATTAGATAAATAATAGATAATGGACATCACACCAACACAAAGTATACGAATTAGTCCTAATGTTAGCATTGGTGGTAATCAAAGATTTACACTTATTGCAGGACCTTGTGCTATTGAGTCTGAGGATATGGCTTATCACACTGCGCAGGAACTAAAACGTATCTGTAATGAATTGAATATCCCCTTAGTTTTTAAGGCCTCCTTTGATAAAGCTAACCGCACTTCTTCTGATTCATTGCGAGGGGTTGGTATGGAAAGGGGATTAAAAATCCTAAGTAAGATAAAGAATGAACTGTCACTGCCCATCTTAACGGACGTACATGAACCTGCACAATGTGCTCAAGTGGCTGAGGTAGCGGATATATTACAAATACCGGCATTCTTGTGTCGACAAACTGACTTATTGGTAGCGGCGGCAAAGACAGGAAAAGTCATTAATGTTAAGAAGGGACAATTCTTAGCTCCTTGGGATATGGGGAATGTACTCGATAAGATGCTGAAAGAGGGGAATAATAATATCTTGTTATGTGAAAGGGGATCTTGTTTTGGCTATAATAATTTAGTAGTGGATATGACGGGGTTAGTTACTATGCGTCAGTATGGATATCCTGTTGTGTTTGATGCTACTCACTCTGTACAAAAGCCCGGTGGAAATGGACTAAGTACTGGTGGAAATAGAGATATGGCGCCACATTTGATGAGGGCAGCATTGGCAGTCGGCGTTGATGCTTTATTTATTGAAACACACCCTAATCCTGAAATAGCATGGTCGGATGGACCGAACCAAATATACTTGAAAGATATGCGTCGCATTCTTATGGATGCAATCATGATAGATGATGTGGTGAAACTAAATAAAACAAACTCCTCTTTATTGACAACGCAATCAACTCAGCCACAAAAGTCCACAACAAAGATTAAACTGCTCTTAACGGATGTGGATGGAGTGATGACCAATGGAGGTATGTATTATACAGCTGATGGAGATGTCATGAAGAAATTTCATGTACACGATGGTATGGGACTGCAATTACTACAACAAACGGGTGTAAAAGTGGGTATAATTACTTCTGAAAATAATCAGATTGTTCAAAAAAGATTTGAAAAACTACACTTGGACTTCTTAACTCAAGGGCAACGTAATCAAGGAAAATTAACTACAGCAAAGGCCATTTGTGAACAAATGGGTATTGGCCTACAAGAGGTGGCTTATATAGGCGATGATGTGAATTGTATGGAACTGCTACAACAAGTAGGACTGGCTGCATGTCCGTCTAATGCAACTGAATCGATTAAGCGTATCCCCGGAATTATAGTACTCAAGAAAAAAGGAGGAGAAGGCTGTGTGCGTGAGTTTGTGGAGATGATAATAAATCATAATGGAGAATAATATGAGTTGGAGAGAAAGGAGCAAGGAGATATTTCAACTTGAGATAGAAGGACTCAAGAAGGTACAAGATAACATCGGCGATGAAGTCAATCACGCCGTTGAAATGATATATCAATGCAAAGGAAAATTGGTCATATTAGGCATTGGTAAAACGGGTATCATCGGACATAAGATTGCTGCTTCTTTGGCTTCAACGGGTACGCAGACTATCTTTATTAATGCTGCTGAGGCTATTCATGGTGATTTAGGAATGATAGGAAGGGATGATGTTGTGATGCTGATTTCTCATAGTGGAACGTCTTCTGAGATTCTGAATGTTATATCTCCAATTAGAAATATTGGTTGTGCTATCATTGCAATGACGGGGAATCCTAAGTCGGCATTGGCTCAAAAGTCTGATGTAGTCCTGAATGTAGCCATAGAACGAGAGGCTTGTCCGTTAGGATTAGCACCAACAACATCTACTACGGCTGCACTGGTTATGGGCGATGCATTGATGGTGTGCCTTATGGAAAAAAGACATTTTCAGGCTGAAAACTTTGCACTCTATCATCCGGGTGGTGCACTGGGACGTCAGTTGCTGACACATGTAAAGGATGAAATGTCCACCGACATACCACGTGTATATGAATCCACACTCTTTAAGGATATCATACATACCATTAGTGATAAACGAAAGGGAATGACTATGGTCTATGATGATAAGGAACGGGCAGTAGGTATTATCACGGATGGTGATGTGCGACGTGCAGTACAACGATATGACAATCTGAAATGTGTCTGTGCAAAAGACTTTATGACTCTCGGATTTAAGTCTATTGCTGAAAATGCACTACTAACTGAGGCTCTCGAACTGATGGATGTTAACAATATTACTAATTTGGCAGTTACGCAAGAAGCACATCCTGAACAAGTTGTTGGAGTTATTAGTATTCACGACATCATAGACTTTCGTTAAAACTCAATACATCCACTATAAAGAGGGTAAGCTCATACCGGTTATCTTGCGATACAAATCTAATGCATACACATCTGTCATGCCTGATATGTAGTCAAGAATGGCTTGCACACGTTCATACATCTTCGGCGATGTAATCTCATATTGGGAAGGGATACGCTTTAATAGTTGTTTAGAATAGTTACTGTTAGGACTCATGATGGCCAGTGTGAGTTCTTCTAACAAAGTGGAGATAATCTTATAGCCGGCCAACTCAATATCTAATACCATGGGCGCACAATAGATAGTATCAATAGCCGTTCTTACACATTCTTCATAAGCACTCTTCAATGCATCAGGTACAAGTTTAATGAGTGGAGAGTGTAATTTGCCGGATAATATATCTTCTTCATGTTCTATGAAGGTGTTGGCACAAGCCTCAATTAAATTGCCAATTGTGGCTGAACGAAGATATGCTACTTGCTCATTGGGATCACTCACTAATTGACAGATGTTTTTGGTGTACTCATGTTTGTGCTCGGGAATAAAGCGCATGAGTAAATCGGTCGTTTGTTTGAGTGATAAGATTCGCAATTTATATGCATCCTCAATATCCATGATTTGATAGCATATATCATCAGCAGCCTCCACCAAGAATACGAGTGGATGGCGCATATGACGTTTGGCGTTTTCTGGGTCGGGTTCTATGCCCAATTCTCTTGCTATTGTATGGTAACTATCGGTCTCTGATTTGAAATAACCAAACTTGGCTTTTGACTGTGCTTCTGTTGAAGGATATGGATATTTCACAATGGACGCTAAGGTGCTATATGTAAGTACAAATCCACCTTTTCTTCTACCATTAAATTGATGAGTGAGTAGGCGGAAGGCATTGGCATTTCCTTCAAAGAGTGTGATGTCCGACCACTCTTCTTGGCTTAAGTAGGTAGATAAACTTCTGCCGTTTCCTTCTGAGAAGAAAGAACCTATGGCTCGTTCTCCGGAATGTCCAAAAGGGGGGTTGCCTAAGTCGTGGGCTAAACAAGCGGCTGATACAATAGAACCTATCTCTGCTGCATTAGGGCTGGTGTGCTGAATGTGTTTTGCTACTCTGTCTCCTAATGAACGACCCACACATGCTACTTCCAAACTATGTGTTAGTCGATTGTGAACAAAGATACTACCCGGTAATGGAAACACTTGAGTCTTGTTTTGTAAACGACGGAATGAAGAAGAAAATATCAATCGGTCGTAGTCGCGCTGAAACTCATTGCGATTGTCGCTGTCTTCTCTATGATATTCTTCTAACCCAAAGCGTTTGGGGGTTAGGAGTTGGTCCCATTTCATATTAGTAAGTTTATTGTATGTTTAACTTCTTGATAAGTTGCATAGCGCATTGGTAGATGGCTATTCCTCCACTCACACTGACGTTCAGTGAATGTTTGGTGCCATATTGAGGTATCTCTATGCACATGTCACATTGGTCCACCACCACTTGTTGTACACCCTTTACTTCATTACCCAAAATAAGTGCGTATTTATGGGCAGGATTTAATTGTACTTGTTCTAATGAAACACTACCATGTACTTGTTCTAAAGCCATGATGGTGTAGCCATTTGCTTTGAGTCGTTCAACAAGAACCACAGTGTCATCTTCATAACTCCAGTCAACTGAAAACTCAGCCCCTAATGCCGTCTTGTGTATCTCAGCATGTGGTGGAGTGCTGGTTATGCCACAAAGATAAATCTTTTCCACTAAGAAAGCATCTGATGTGCGAAACACAGCTCCTACATTGTGGAGGCTTCTGACGTTGTCTAATATGACTACAAGAGGAATCTTAGTTGTGGATTTATATGAATCAATACTATGTCGATTCATCTCAAGTGTAGTAGTTTTTTTCATCCTTATCGTTGTGGGTCTTGGTTCTATGGATAGTACTTATATAATAAAGAGGAAACCCTATGGCAGGTCTCCTCTTTATTGGTGTTTTGAGGTAAAATCTTAAGCCTTGCGTTCTTTGATGATTCTTTCTTTGATTCTGGCTTTCTTACCGGTTAATGCACGTAAGTAGTACAATTTAGCACGGCGAACTTTACCATATTTGTTAACAACAATGTTTTCAATAAATGGTGAATCCATTGGGAAAATACGTTCTACACCAACACCATTAGAAATTTTGCGTACAGTGAAACGTTTTTTGTCTTGATGACCTGAAATGCGAATTACATCGCCACGGAAATCTTGTACACGTTCTTTGTTTCCTTCAATAATGCGATAAGAAACTGTCACAGTGTCACCGCTTTTAAATACGGGGAATGACTTTGTTTGAGTCTTGAATGCTTCTTCAGCAATTTTAATTAAATCCATTTTTATTGTTTATTTAAGGGTTAAAGCAGAGTATAACAGACATCTTATATTGCTTTGTCTATCCTGTTAGAGACTCCGCCCAAAAATTTAGACCGCAAAGGTAATGTTTTTTTTTCTTATAGACAAGAAACTATATTCTATTATTCCAGTTCAATGAAATTATCTCAATAATGTAATGTTGGGAAAAGACAGGTGTGTGTAAATAAAAGGTCGGTCACCCCACAAGTGACCGACCTTTTGTTGTTTTCGTTTTTATTTGTTTTTATTCTTCTTGCGGGGTAGCGGGGCGTGGGTGCTTGTGTGCTTCGCCTTTGTGTTTGGGTCCGAACAGGGAGCGCTTGAAGTGTTTTTCTGCTTCAAAGTAGTGGAATAGTTGTTTTTGTGAAAGCAGGTTTTCGAGGTTGTGGTAGTAGTTCATGAAAAACTCTTTTCTTTTTTCTTCGGATTGAAGCATGAGTTGGTTGAGTTGTTTGTAGTCATCTTCTGTGAGGTTTTCTTGCTTTTTTATGGCGCGTTTTTTTTGCATGCACTTTTTATTCAGACTGAAGGTGGATGTTTCGTATTCCTTGAATAGTTTTTCTATTTGTGGGCGTATTTCGGGTGCAATTTCTACTTTTTGCGCGATAAATTCCCATTTTTTCTCCATCATTTGTTCTGCTGATGGTGCTTGTGGTTTTTGGTTTTGTGCGGAGAGTGTTGTTCCGGCTGTGATGATGCCGAGTAGGCATAGCATGATTGTTTTTTTCATTGTTTTCATTGTTTTTATGTTTTAATAGTTAGACGAAAGTAGTTCGTAGTATGTGTTTTGATCTAATTGTGAGTATAGGTATAGTTCGTATTCTTCTGTGGTGTTTTGTGTGTTGAGTTGTGTGAACAGGGGTAATGAGAGGAGTATGAGTAGTAGTGCGGCAGCTACCCATAGTATGTATGGGCGTAGTGTGCGTGTTTTGCTTGTGGGTGTGGGCAGTTCTTTGGATAGGTTTTGATAGAATGTATCAAAGTATCCATCGGGTGTTTTGTAAGGCAACTTGTGTAGTTGTGGTTTGGATAGTGTGTTGTGGTTTTGTGGTGTCATAGTGTTGTCCTCCATGTTTGTTTATAGGATGGTTGCTTTGATTTGTTCTTCTATTTTTTTGCTTGCGTGATGGTAGGATGCTTTGAGTGCTCCTACGCTGGTGTTGAGTATTTGGCTTATTTCTTCGTAGGTCATATCTGAGAAATACTTCATATTGAAGATGAGTCTTTGTTTCTCGGGTAGTGTGAGTATGGCTTTTTGTAGTGTGAGTTGTAGTTGGTCTCCGTCAAAGTATGGGTCGGCGGAGATTTGTTGCATGAGTTCTTCTTGGTAGTCGTTTCCGAGTGTGATTGCTCTTTGTTTTTTTTGTTCGAGGAATGTGAGTGTTTCGTTTGTGGCTATTCGGTAGAGCCATGTTGAGAGTGAGGAGTCGCCTCGGAAGTTGGCTATTCCTTTCCATGCTTTGATGAAGGTGTTTTGCAGGATGTCGTTGGCGTCGTCGTGTAGTGCGACCATCTTTCGGATGTGCCAATACAAGGGTTCTTGATGGGCTTTTACCAGCTCTTCAAATGCCTTGTGCAGTGTGTCGGGGTGGCGCAGTGCTCGTAGTAAATGTTTTTCTTGCCAATTCATCTCTTTACATGCTTTTGTAGGGTTAGACGTAAGAGATGTGTAAAGGTTTAATGTGGGTGGTGTTTTTTTTTATATTGTGGTGCTTTTTCTTTACTTACTTTCCTCATATGTTTTGCAATAATAAATGCATGTTCACCATAATCCACTTCTTTAGAAAAATTACTATATATATCAAAAAGAGTAGAAGTATCAGCTTTTCGATAGTCAACTTCTTCAAGAGCTCTTTCTATATGTGTATGAAAAGTTTTA
>CALGCU010000059.1 GCA_937886455.1 uncultured Bacteroidales bacterium
AGCATAAAAAATAAATAAATTTATTTTGTTCTGCTTTCGGTTTGCACTATCTTTGTCCTCTTCTTAATAAATGCTTAAATATATGATAAAACTGATTTTTTGGCTTGTAATTGCACTAATCCTATTCGACTTTCTACAGGATATTCTACTTATTATTCTTAATAATAAGGCTTCTAAACAACCTATCCCGACTCTACTTGAAGGACTTTATGATAATGAAAAGTATAATAAACAGCAGGCTTATGCTCGGGTAAATAGAAAACTCAGTCTCGTCTCCGGTGCCATTTTTACGCTATTTAGTTTGTTTATGTTTGCCGGAGGTGGAATAGCAATGCTTGATAGAGCGGCAACGCATATTTCTTCTGTTCCGCTTCTTACATCGCTGTTGTTTTTGCTTTTTTATTCGCTCATATCGCGTGTTATCGATCTTCCATTTAGCATCTATAAGGTCTTTGGTATTGAACAAAGTTTTGGATTTAACAAAGTTACTCCAAGCCTTTTTGTTATGGATAAAATCAAGGGTCTCCTGCTCTCAATCGTCATGAATGGCGTGATTTTCACACTGGTCATTCTTATCTATCAGGCTTTGCCCGACTATTTCTGGCTATTAGCATGGGGAGTAATGATGTTAATTAGTTTGTGCATCAACTTCTTCTATTCGGAGTGGATAGTTCCTATATTTAACAAACAAACTCCTCTGCCGGAGGGTGAACTCCGCACCGCGATTGAACTCTTTGCACAAAAAGCAAATTTCCCCATCAGTGGTATTTATGTGATTGATGGTTCTAAGCGTTCTACCAAAGCTAATGCTTACTTCACAGGCTTTGGAAAAAAGAAAAGAATCGTACTGTATGACACACTGATTGATATGCTCTCCACAGAGGAAATAGTGGCGGTCTTGGCACACGAAGCCGGACACAACCACTATAAACATACCCTTAAAAATATGCCAGCGTCTGTGTTTACTTCACTCCTGATGTTCTATCTCTTAGGATTGTGTCTCCACTATGACGCTGTGGCGCAAGCGGCCGGATGTGCACACGCCTCCTTCCATGTTAATTTCACTATATTTGGTGTGCTCTACACACCAATCTCCTTAATTTTGGGTGTGTTTGGAAATATACAGTCACGACACCATGAATACCAAGCGGATAATTATGTGTGGAAACATGGCTATGCTCCTTATCTGATTTCTGGCTTGAAGAAATTGGCGGCACAGTCGCTTTCTAATCTTACGCCTCATCCCTTATGTGTTTTCATGCGCTACTCGCATCCTACACTCTATCAACGTATATTAGCAGTTTCATAATGATAAAAATGGTTATACTATGAAGATAGGACTCATGGGCGCAATGTCTGAAGAAATGAAGAAAATCCTTCAAGCAATTGATAATCCCATTACAACGCATTCTGCCGGAAGAACCTACTATCAAGGTACGCTTAATGGGGTACAAGTAGTGGGAGTGTTCTCGCGTTGGGGAAAAGTGGCTGCGGCTACTACTGCCACTGAACTGATTTTGAAATTTAAGGTGCAACACATCCTTTTCACAGGTATTGCCGGAGCTTTAGATGACACACTTAATGTGGGGGATGTAGTGGTGGCATGTGATTTATATCAACATGACATGGACGCGCGCCCTCTCATGCCAAGATTGCAAATCCCGCTACTGGGAAAGGAGGCTTTCTCAACGAGACCGGAAAATGTATATCGTGGAATGGAGGCTGCCAGAACCTTCATCGATAATGATAAGGAATTCTTGCAACAATTACACACTGCCGGCATGGCAAGTCCTGTTGTATATGCCGGAGATATGGCAAGCGGTGACTTGTTTGTTTCTTCTACTAAAATGAGAAACTCCATACGCAAAAACGTTCCTTCTGCTCTCTGTGTGGATATGGAAAGTGCCGCAGTGGCACAAGTCTGTGAGGATTATGGTTGCCCGCTCACTGTGGTCAGGATTATTTCTGATGCGGCTAATGAAACTTCTTCTGTGGGGGCTATGAAGTTTGTGAATGAACATGGAGCCGATTACTCGCTCGGCATCGCTAAACAGTATTTGGAAATGATTAAACACACGGAAACGACATCTCCACACATAGAGATTGAACGTAAATTCCTTGTGCGTGATGATTCCTACAAGCAGATGGCAACACACCATGAACGCATCATGCAAGGCTATATATCACAAGACCCCGACCGCACTGTCAGGATACGACTCAAAGGTAATGAGGGATATATCACCTTCAAAAACCGACCGAATGAACAGGGATGGAGTAGATATGAATATGAAGTGAAAATAGCCCGCAAAGATGCCGAAGAACTCATCACACTCTGCCACGCTCCAATCATTGATAAAATACGTCATTACATACCTATGGGGGATGTCTGCTTTGAGGTGGATGAATTTATGGGGGAAAATGAAGGATTGGTTGTGGCGGAAGTGGAACTGACTTCTGAACAACAAACTTTCACCACTCCTTCTTTCATCGGAAAGGAGGTCACTGGGGATGAACGCTACTATAACCTTATGCTGGCAAAAAAGCCCTATAAATGCTGGTGATGGATAGGCGAAATGTTAATAAATCTTGCATAGTAGTTAAAAATAAGGTATTTTTGCGCTCATCAAAAATTTTTTACGTAACTTTGACCGCCTGATAAAATGAAATAATTTCAACACACTAACAAAAATAATACATTATGAAAAAAATCTATTTAGCCTTTATGGCTGTTGCTACTTTGGTACTTGCTTCTTGTGGACCTACTACTAACCCCAATGCTCTTACTGAAAAGGTAAATCCAAGCACTGAAGATTTCACACGCACAGTGCTTATTGAACAATACACCGGACAAGATTGTGGATATTGTCCTTCCGGAGCCAAGGTGATTCAACAAATGATGGAAAAATATCCAGGCAAAGTAATTTGGACTGCACATCACTTTGGTTTTGCAATTGATGAATTCACCATTGATGCAAGTAAATCTATTGGCTCTACTTTTGGCGTTAACACAGCACCTTCTATGTCACTCAATCGTGAAAAACAAAAATACCATGATTTCTCAGTGAATGAAATGACAGGTGAAGTTACTGTTTATCCAAATGAAACGGAAGCAATGATTTTCCATCCGGCTTATCTGCAAGAAGAAAATGGTGTTTCTACTATGCTTAAAGATGCTATCAATAAGGAAGGTTTGGCTTCTGTACATATCAAAAAGGAAATGGTGGATGGCAAATTGAAAATTGGTGTTTATGGTGCTGTAAAAGGTGAAACTAAAGCTCGTTTGAATGTTCTTATTCAAGAAGATGGCTTGGTGGCTCGCCAAAATGACTACACATTGGTATCTATGGAAAATCCTTCCTACGTACACAACAACGTACCACGTGTATTCTTGTCAGTGCCATTGGGTGATGAAATCATTCTTGATGGTGGAACCTACCAAAAAGAATATGAGTTGACACCTAATGCTACATGGAAATTGCAAAACTGCGAAATTGTTGCATTTGTCACTAAATCCAACTTCAAAACAGTGCTCAACGCTGCTTCTGTTCCTGTTCAATAAGAATATTCAGCAAATATATAAAAGCCGTTTCAAGAATCTGAAACGGCTTTTTTGCTTTTTTAAAGAAGAAAGCATATCTTTGTCATAAATTACAGGACTGAAATATAACACGCTCTTTCTCTTACTGCACTAACCCCACTAACCTCTGCACTGTCGCCCTAAGAAGCGAAATGAAGCGCAACGGATGGGGTATGTCTATATATACACAACATCCCCGATACACAGGAGGGGCTAACAAAAGTTAGGACAAATGCGATAAATACAACAAAAGAAAATATTAACACACATAAATACGATAAAGTATGGAACAAGATTTACTGAAAGATGTCATGGAAAAAGCCCAAACATGGCTGGATGGCAACTATGACCAAGAAACGAAAGAGGCTGTAAAGGCAATGATGGAAGCGGAAGATAAAACAGAACTTATCGATAGCTTCTATCGCACATTGGAATTCGGTACGGGTGGACTACGTGGACTGATGGGACCGGGAATCAATCGTATGAACAAATATATTGTGGCACAAGCTACACAAGGTTATGCCAACTACTTGCTGAAAGTGCAACGAGAAGGGGGATTCACTACACTCAAAGGCGACACGGTTAGTGTGGTGGTGGGACACGACTGCCGTAACAACGGAAGACTCTTTGCGGAAACTGTGGCTAAAGTGTTTGCTGCTAATGGAATCAAGGTCTATCTTTTTGAAGACCTTCGTCCCACACCCGAAATCTCATTCGCCATCCGCCACCTCGGCTGTCAGAGCGGTGTCAACATCACTGCCAGCCACAACCCCCGCGAGTATAACGGCTACAAGGCCTACTGGGACGATGGCGCACAGGGGCTCGCTCCACACGACAAGGGCATCATCGACGAGGTGAACAAGGTGAAGGCTACCG
>CALGCU010000060.1 GCA_937886455.1 uncultured Bacteroidales bacterium
GATGTCTGGCTCAGAAACCGGGTCGAGGTTGATGACCTTTGCATAGCATCCGCCTTCGTAGTTGAATACACCTTCGTCATCCCATCCATGTTCATCATCACCAATCAAGAGACGTTTCGGATCGGTAGAAAGAGTAGTCTTACCTGTTCCTGACAATCCAAAGAAGATTGCAGAGCTCTTTCCTTCTTTGTCAGTATTAGCAGAGCAGTGCATAGAAGCAATTCCTTTTAATGGATTGAGGTAATTCATGATAGAGAAAATACCTTTCTTCATTTCTCCTCCATACCATGTATTCAAGATTACTTGCTCGTTAGTTTTAAGATTGAAGACAGTAGCAGTTTCAGAGTTCAAACCAAGTTCTTTGTAGTTATCAACTTTTGCTTTAGCAGCGTTGAATGATACGAAATCAGGTTCACCATAGTTAGCCAATTCTTCAGCAGTTGGACGGATAAACATGTTTGTCACAAAGTGAGCTTGCCATGCTACCTCCATAATGAAACGCACTTTAAGTCTTGTTGCCTCGTTAGCTCCGCAGAAAGTATCAACTACATAGAGTTTTTTTCCAGATAGTTGTTTCACTGCTTTAGCTTTCAAATCAGCCCATGCTTCTTCTGTACAAGGCTTGTTGTCATTTTTGTATTCGTCAGAAGTCCACCATACAGTGTTCTCACTTGCTTCGTTTTTCACAAAGAATTTATCTTTAGGAGAACGACCTGTGTAGATACCGGTCATCACATTGACAGTATCCAATTCTGTCACTTGTCCTTTTTCATAGCCTTCCAAACCAGCTTTGGTTTCTTCGGCAAAGAGCACTTCGTAAGAAGGGTTGTGGAGCACTTCTTTTACATCAGTAATTCCGTACTTAGTTAAATCTAAATTAGCCATGTTTTTGTTAATTAAGTTTTTTATTATCAATTATTTTTATTCTATTTGCTTTCGTATTTTACGCTACATAGTTTCCCCTATCAAGGTCAGAATCATTTTAAAAACTGGAAGAGATTCCTTAAAAAACTAATCATACATATAACACTTTTCACAAAGAAAAGTTCTTCACGTTGCAAAGATAGTGAAAGGCGAGCGAAATGCCAAATTTATTTGAGTATTTCCGAGCCGCAGTCCGCTCAAATTTGTTCGCTTGATTCATTCAAGAATCTTGACCGTAAGCAAAGACACTAAAAAGTGAAAAGTGAAAACAGCAGCAAATCTAAATCCACAGTCAACACCAATAAAAAAGGGTAAGTTCTCAGCGGAACCTACCCTTCTATATTGGAGTCAGTATGTTATTGGGCTACTCTCTCTAACCATTTCACCATTCCCAACATTACTCCCATTGAGATGAGACAAACTGCCAAGAATACTGTCCAGCATTGCCAGATTGGCCATGCGTTGTACATCAATGGGCCAACCCACAACATGAGGTTACCAAGAGCAGTTGCACCTAACCACAAACCTTGACAAAGACCTACCATGTGGCGTGGAGCCACTTTTGACACAAATGAAAGGCCTAATGGTGAGATGAATAATTCCGCAACAGTCAAGAAGAAATAAAGCACGATGAGCACCCATGGTCCGGAAATTACTTTATCAGCCGGATTCATGGCTTTAAATTCGTTGGCTGATGGATAACCCATGATGTATGAATATAGTGCCAAGAACAAGAATGCAGTTCCGGCAATACCCATACCGATAGCGATTTTACGTGGCGTTGAGATAGCTTTTCCGTTTCTTGCCAATGTACCAAATATCCACATAATTACCGGAGTTAGTACGATAACAAAGAATGGGTTAAGTGCTTGCCATATTTCCGGTGCTACAAATGATTGGTCAACAAAGTCACGTGCAAAGAAAGAAAGTGACATACCATTTTGGTGGAATGAGAACCAGAAGAAGATAGCAATACCTAACACAGCAAAAAGCGCCATTAAGCGTTGCTTGATTTCTGCAGCCATAGCTGCTTTTTCTTCTGCGGTGTATTCTGCAACTGCTGAAGCTTCCTTCTTTGCAGGAGTCGGGAAAATACGTTTATTAGCAACGAAAATAATCAATGAAACGAGCATTGCAGCTACAGAAGCAAAGAATGAGTAGTGAACGCCTTCATTGAATACTTTCAAATAGTTATTACAAAATTCTGTCATATCAGCAGCCCAAACACCTTTTACACTTTCTACTAAGGTCTGCATATTAGCCAATCCTTCAGCCGACATAGCTGCCGCGTTTGCGAGGTATTGATGGCAATATGCCGGAAGAGCTGAGTTGTAAATCAAACCATTGGTTTCCAACCACCATTCACGAAGAAGGGGAGCCACAAATGGTGCTACAACACCACCTACATTAATAAACACATAGAAGATTTGGAAGCCTGAGTCACGCTTATCTTTTGCAACTTTCAGAGCTTCTTCTCCTTGTTTAGCTGCTTCTGCTTCAAAGTTATCATACATTTGCCCTACAATGGCTTGCAAGTTACCTTTAAACAAACCGTTACCAAATGCGAT
>CALGCU010000061.1 GCA_937886455.1 uncultured Bacteroidales bacterium
GTTAATAAAGGAGAAGTTGTGTGGACCATCAATCTGCAAGACATGCTAATTATCGGCAAATTCTTGTGCGAAGGTATTGTGGATATGACCAGATTAGTGGCACTCACAGGACCTGAAGTATATGACGCACAATACTATCGCATTAAATATGGTAGCACTGCACGCAACCTACTCAAAGGCAATGCACACAAAGAAATTGCACTACGCATTGTTTGTGGCAACGTACTATCAGGCTATCAAATAACCGAAGACGAAGTGTTGTCACCCTATACCAATCAAATCAGCGTATTAGACGAAGGATGTGACACACACGAACTGTTAGGATGGATAATGCCGCGTTTTGATAAATTCAGTAACAGCAACACATTCCTCACAAAGATATTACGCAAAGTGTGCCCTAACATGACCTATAGTTATGACGCACGCATATTAGGTGGACGTCGTGCAATCATCATGTCTGGCGAATATGAAAAAGTATTGCCTATGGACATCTATGTAGAATATCTTGTAAAAGCTATGATTGCTGGAAACATTGACAAGATGGAAGCATTAGGAGCATACGAAATTGCACCTGAAGATGTAGCTCTTTGTGAGTTTGTATGTACTTCTAAACTACCATTGCAAGCCATTGTTCGTAAAGCTTTGGACAACATGAAATCCGAATTAGAATAACGCTAAAATATTAAACTACAAATGAAATTCTTAAAAGACATAGTAGATAAACTCAGACCTACTTTCTCGGAAGGAGGAAAACTGAGTATGTTCCATTCCGTATTCGACGGATTTGAAACATTCTTGTTTGTTCCTAACACAACAAGCAAGCGCGTAGGAACTCATATACATGACGCAGTGGACTCAAAGCGAACCATGATTATGGTGGTTATTGCCTTAATCCCCGCTCTATTGTTTGGTATGTACAACGTTGGCTATCAACACTTCCTTGCTATCGGACAAGAAGCCGGTTTCTGGAGCACATTCTTCTTCGGAGCATTGGCTGTACTGCCTTACATCGTTGTGTCTTACTTAGTCGGACTCGGCATTGAATTTACAGTAGCACAAATCAAAGGTCACGAAATTGCAGAAGGATTCCTTGTAACAGGTATTCTTATTCCACTTATCGTGCCTATCAACACACCACTATGGATGGTTGCTATTGCTACTGCATTCGCAGTAATCTTCGCAAAAGAAGTATTTGGAGGTACAGGTTACAACATCTTCAACGTAGCCTTAATCACTCGCGCATTCCTATTCTTCGCATATCCAACTGCCATGTCAGGTGATAAAGTGTGGGTTAGAACAGAAGGAACATGGGGATGGAGCAATGGACATGCTACTGTTGACACATTCACCGGCGCTACCCCACTCGGACAAGTAGGAACTGCCACTGATAGTACACCTATCTTCACAGACATTTTGGGTAATAACATCGGATTCATGGATGGATTCCTTGGATTGATTCCGGGTTCTGTAGGAGAAACATGTACATTGGCTATTCTTCTTGGAGGAATCTTGTTAATGGTAACAGGTATTTCAAGCTGGAAAATCACCCTTTCTGTATTTGCCGGAGGTGCACTCACAGCATTAGCATTCAACCTATGGGGACCAGAAACTGCCATTGCTAACCTGCCTTGGTACAACCATTTGGTATTAGGTGGATTTGCATTTGGTGCTGTATTTATGGCTACCGACCCGGTAACTGCCGCACGCACTGAAACCGGAAAATGGATTTATGGATTCTTAATTGGTGTAATCGCCATCGTAGTAAGAGTATTAAATCCGGGATATCCGGAAGGTATGATGTTGTCTATTTTGTTGATGAACATCTTTGCATGCTTGATTGACTATTATGTTGTACAAGCCAACATCAAACGAAGACTGAAACGTGCAATCACTAAATAAACAAAGGAATTATGGCTACAAATAAATATAAATGTAAAGTTTGCGGATATATTCACGAAGGAGCAACTGCTCCAGAGAAATGTCCGGTTTGCGAAGCACCTGCATCTGAGTTTGAACTCATAGAAGGTGGAGAGCAAAAGAAAAAAGGCATTAACAAAAACTCTAATGCCTACATCATGATTTATACCACAGTCATTGTGGTTGTCGTGGCATTACTACTTTCAGTCACTTCCGGTTTGCTGAAAGAAAGACAAAATGCTAATGTAGAATTAGACAAGAAAAAACAAATCTTATCCTCACTACCGGAAGTGTTATTAGAAGGAGCTGATGCTGCACAATTGTTTGTTGACAACATAAAACACATCTACATCCTAGACAATCAAGGAAAAATTATCAAAGACCTTGATCCTGTAAAAGACTTCAACTACTCTGTGGCTGAGGGTGAACACCTCATTTACATGGCTGAAGTAAACCAAACCACCAAATGGATTATACCACTCTATGGTAAAGGACTTTGGGGAGCTATCTGGGGATACATCGCATTAAACGATGACCGTAACACTATCAACGGAGTGTACTTCTCACACGCAGGAGAAACACCGGGACTTGGAGCCAATATCGTGACACCTGCTTTCCGTAAAACATTTGAAGGAAAACAAATCATCAAAGAGGGCAAGTTTGCTTCTATTGCTATCATGAAGGTGGGACAAACTGCAGAAGGACAAGACCAAGTTGATGCTATCTCAGGTGGTACTATCACCAGCAAGGGAGTAGAAACCATGCTACGCTCAAGTATCGCACCCTATGAACCATTTTTGTTAAACTCAGTTGCACTGGAAACTGAAACGGCAACACCAGTCATCACAGAAGAATAAAAAGATACACAATATGAAAAACGATAAATTCAAAGAAACCTTATTAGGTCCGTTGAACAAGAATAATCCGGTTATCCTGCAAGTGTTGGGTATCTGCTCTGCATTAGCTGTAACCGTTGAATTAAAGCCTGCTATCGTGATGGGACTTTCTGTAACTATCATCGTTTCATTGGCTAACGTAATTATTTCTCTACTCCGCAATACCATTCCTAACAGCGTACGTATCATTGTACAATTAGTAGTGGTAGCTGCTGTGGTAACTGTAGTAAGTGAAGTGCTTAAAGCTTTCGCATACGACGTTAGCGTACAACTCTCTGTGTATATCGGATTGATTATTACCAACTGTATCCTCATGGGACGCCTTGAAGCATTTGCTATGAGCAACAAACCTTGGGACTCATTCCTTGATGGTATTGGCAATGGTATTGGATATGCATGGATTCTAATCGCAGTTGCATTTTTCCGTGAGTTATTGGGAAGTGGCAAGTTGCTTGGATTCCAAGTTATTCCTAACTGCTTCTACGAAGCCGGATACATGAACAACGGTTTAATGATGATGCCATCAATGGCACTCATCCTCGTTGCATGCATCATCTGGATTCACCGTTCATTAAACAAAGAATTACAAGAAAAATAAGGAGGATTGTTATATGGAACATGCATTAACACTATTCGTTCGCTCCATCTTTGTGGACAACATGATTTTCGCATTCTTCCTTGGAATGTGTTCTTACTTGGCTGTATCAAAAAACGTGAAGACTTCTGTAGGCTTAGGCATCGCAGTAACTTTTGTGTTATTGATTACACTACCTGTTAACTATTTACTTGAAACCAAAGTTCTGAGCAAAGGCGCTCTAACATGGATTAGCGAAGACTTTGCAACGCTTGATTTAAGTTACTTGAGTTTCATTCTATTTATAGCCGTGATTGCTGCGATTGTACAATTGGTGGAAATGATTGTTGAGAAATTCTCTCCATCACTCTATGCCTCATTAGGTATCTTCTTACCATTGATTGCTGTTAACTGTGCTATCATGGGTGGTGCACTCTTCATGCAACAACGAGTTGGACTCGAGCCAACTGACCCTAAAGCCCTCACAGGAATGCTTGACGTCGTGGCATATGCACTCGGCTCAGGACTTGGATGGATGCTTGCTATTGTAGGATTGGCTGCTATACGTGAGAAAATGGAATACAACGATGTGCCTGCACCTCTCAAAGGGCTTGGTATCACATTTATCGTTGTAGGTCTCATGGCAATGGCATTCCTCTGCTTCTCAGGCTTAGAAATCTAATAAAACAACCAATTAGTAAATATAAAATCACAACAATATGTTATTAGAAATTAATTCAGTGAGCATATTATCCAGCCTGATTGTCTTTTTAGTTGTAATCTTGCTGTTGGTAATCATCCTGCTCGTAGCTAAAAAATATTTAGTAGCATCAGGCAATGTAAAGGTTCTTCTCAACGGAGAGAAAGAAATGGAAATTGGTGCCGGCGGTTCTCTCTTGAGCGCTATGGCAAATGCCGGCGTATTCCTACCATCTGCTTGTGGCGGTAAAGGATCATGCGCACAATGTAAATGCCAAGTACTGGAAGGTGGTGGAGAAATCCTTCCTACTGAAATGGTACACTTCAGCCGTAAACAAATTAAAGACAATTGGCGACTCGGTTGTCAAGTAAAAGTCAAAGGCGATTTATCACTCAAAGTAGATGAATCTGTATTGGGTGTTAAAGAATGGGAATGTGAAGTTATCAGTAACAAAAACGTTGCTACATTCATTAAAGAATTCATTGTGGCTCTTCCTCCTGGAGAACACATGGACTTTGTGCCTGGTTCTTATGCACAAATCAAAATTCCTAAATATAAAATGGATTATGACAAAGATATTGACAAGTCACTTATTGGCGACGAATATCTTCCTGCTTGGCAAAACTTCGGACTCTTTGGTTTGAAATGTGAAAATACAGAAGAAACCATACGTGCATACTCAATGGCTAACTACCCTGCTGAAGGAGATCGTATTATGCTTACCGTGCGTATTGCTACTCCTCCATTCAAGCCAAAGGAACAAGGCGGTGGCTTCCAAGATGTAATGCCGGGTATTGCATCATCATACATCTTCACTCTTAAGCCGGGTGACAAAGTGACTATGAGTGGTCCTTACGGAGATTTCCATCCAATATTTGATTCTAAGAATGAAATGATGTGGATTGGTGGTGGTGCAGGTATGGCTCCATTGCGTGCGCAAATCATGCACTTGACCAAAACATTAAAAACCACAGACAGAAAGATGTCTTACTTCTACGGAGCGCGTGCTTTAAACGAAGTGTTCTACTTGGAAGATTTCCTTCAAATAGAGAAAGACTTCCCCAACTTCTCATTCCACTTGGCACTCGACCGTCCTGACCCAGCTGCTGATGCAGCGGGTGTGAAATATACACCGGGCTTTGTGCATAATGTGATTTATG
>CALGCU010000062.1 GCA_937886455.1 uncultured Bacteroidales bacterium
TTGGCACTTAGTATAGAAATGCGACTCTTCGAAGTCTTCTCCAACCAATTTGCAATAGTCAATCATACCACAAACCAGACGCTCTTTTATCAAAAGAGTTTTCTTCTTACCATACTTTAGAGGGGTGCATTTAAGTTCTACACCAGCAGAATGAAAATCAGCTTCTGCACGGCTATTATTAGCAAGGTGGAAGTAGATTTCTTCAACCATTTGTCCAAGCGCACCTTTGCCTTTATAGTCTAAAATTTGTCCCTCAATAACAAATTCACGAAGTGTATGACCAAGCAATCCGGCACTATATTGCCAGATACTAGTTGCATCTTTAGGGTTATATCCAAGAGTTTTCGCTTTCATTGTTGATGTTTTACTTATTTGCAAAGGTAATGAAAAATATTAGTATTGTTTGAGGGAATTTTGTTTGAGGTATAAAAAAGAGAGAGATTGTCGTATTGACAATCTCTCTTGCTCTCCCTCTTGGACTTGAACCAAGGACCCTCTGATTAACAGTCAGATGCTCTAACCGACTGAGCTAAGGAAGAATTTCTTGCTTCAATTGTTAAAAGCGAGGCAAAATTAGTTGTTTTTTCGGAAATACACAATATCTTTGCAAAAAAATACACAATTTTTATGAAAAAAATTATTGGCATTGGAAATGCGTTAACCGACGTTTTATATCAACTAAGTGATAATCAGATACTTGATGAGTTTTCACTTCCATTAGGAAGTATGCACCTTGTAGATGATGATTTTTCCTCTCAGTTAAAAAATCGTTTAGTTTCTTACTCTCGCGAGATGGTTGCCGGAGGTTCAGCCGCTAATACGACAGCAGGGATTGCCGCTTTAGGTGGTCATGCAAGTTTTATCGGTCGTGTTGGCGAGGATGAGATTGGTTCATTTTATCAATCTACTTTGGAGGATAATGGTGTACACTCCCTTTTGCAGACATGTGCTCATCCATCGGGTAGTTGTGTAGTGTTGATATCCCCTAATGGAGAGCGCACAATGTGCACTTCATTAGGTGCCGCAGCCACGTTGAGTGAGGATGATTTGCATGCAGACCAATTTGAGGGTTGTTCATTATTGCATTTAGAAGGTTATTTAATCAGCAATCAAGGCTTACTGATTAAGGCTGCACGTTTGGCCAAGGAACAAGGTATGATGGTGTCAATTGATTTAGCCAGTTATAATGTAGTGGAAAGTAATCGTGCTTTCTTATTGCAATTTATTCAGGAGTATGTTGACATAGTTTTTGCCAATGAAGAAGAAGCCAAGTCACTTACAGAGAAGTCACCACGTGAAGCATTAGATATAATAGCTGACATGTGTGCCATTGCTGTAGTGAAATTAGGTGCGAGCGGTTCATATATTAAGACCATGGGCAAGGTGTGGCAAATAGCAGCTACCAAGTCCAACTGCATAGATACCACAGGCGCAGGCGATTTATATGCTGCCGGGTTCTTGTATGGCTGGACGATGGGATGTAGTTGGGACAAATGCGGTGAGATAGGTGCTTTAGTTGCCGGCAAGATTGTAGAAGTAGTCGGTCCTAAATTGAGTAAAGAAACTTGGGATTATATTAAGAGCCAGATATGATTCGTAAGATAGTTTTTGGGGTTTATCAGTGGGTTGTTGCTTTACCCATACTAATAGTAATAACCATTATTGTTTCCCTCCTCACTATTTTACTATCCCCTATTTTTCCCAATACAACTCTATCCTATTTTCCTGCACGTTTGTGGGGACGGATGATGTGTTGGTTGCTTTTTATCCGCGTGGACATTAAAGGCTTGGAGCATTTAAAGCCAGGTCAGTCTTATGTATTTGTGTGTAACCATCAGAATGTGTATGACATCTTTGTTGTGTATGGTTGGATGCCCTTGTTTTTCAAATGGCTTATGAAAGTGGAGTTACGCCGTCTTCCATTTATAGGTAAGGCATGTGAGGCTGCCGGTCATATATTCATAAACCGCAAGAATCCACGCGAGGCTCACAAGAGCCTTGAGATAGCCCGTAAGCGCTTACAAAATGGTGTATCCTTGGTAGTGTTTCCAGAAGGTACTCGCAGTGTAGATGGGTGTATTGGCAAATTTAAGCGCGGTGCATTTCAGATAGGAGCCGAATTACAACTTCCCATTGTTCCTATGACGCTTAATGGAGCATACGAACGCTTGAAGAAGGGGAGTTATTTAGTGGAGCCCGGTTTGATAGAACTGATTATTCATGCCCCTATAGAGTGGGATGCAACCAACGAAGCAGCTCAGCGTGTTGTGATGAACCAGTCTCGTGAAGTGATTATACATTCGAATCGTCCATTACCGGGTTGGTTTTCTTCAAAAGCAAGCCGATAATCATCGGGATTACTCCATTAATCAGCCACACACAACCGGCGGCCAATGTTACTGCCGGTGTGTCAGATGTGAAAGGCGACAAAGCTATCACAGCCCATGAGCCTCTCACTGCCAGTTCTGCCACATTGATAGATGGAGTGAATGTAACCAAGAAATAGTACGTTGGGATAGCCATCAGAGCCTGTTCCCACGAGAGAGATACACCACATGATTCAAGCATGAGCCAAAATTGTGTACAGAAGGTTGCATAGCGTCCGAATGTGCATAGAATTACCCCTATCGTTTCTTTTCCGCTCAATTTATTCAGCGCCAATAGTAATTCTTTCCATGCTTTTTGTGTAGTTTTAAGTTTGGCAAGCAGGACACATCCTATTATGATTAAGATTAGGAGGATGAGTAGTCGAAGTATAGTGTTTTCCCAATCAAAGACAGGTAACAGCGTACATAGGGCGCACAAGGTGGGTAGTCCAATCATTGAGATAACCACCATTTGTATCATTGAGCCCATTCCTCCCAGAGCTATTGCCGAGATTCTCCATGAGGGTGGCAGATAGATGGCTCTATAAGGAAACTCTCCCACCCGATTAGGCGTGATGAAAGCGCCCACCATCCCTTTACACACATCCTTAAAGGCATCTTTCAATGTACGTTTTCCCATGGGAGCAAGCACATCATCAAATGCTTTTATCGCATTAGGAATACCACTATTTAATACATCATATGTATAATACTTTTCATACATAGAATTATTATTTACTT
>CALGCU010000063.1 GCA_937886455.1 uncultured Bacteroidales bacterium
TGAGAACACCATTGTTGCATTGGATAATTCTGGTGAACTGCTTAACTTGGTAGCAGGAGCTTTTTACAATCTCACCAGTGCAGAAACCAACCCACAATTGGATTCACTGGCACAAGTATTAGCTCCACAATTAAGCGCACATAGTAATGCCATCAACTTGAATGAAAAGTTGTTTGAACGCATTCGAAAAGTCTATGAACAAAGACAAGAATTGGAGTTGAACCAAGAACAAATGATGCTTTTGGAAGATACTTATGATGGATTTGCTGAAAATGGAGCTAATTTATCGCCTGAAGACAAACAACGCTATAACGAATTGAGCACCAAATTGAGCGGATTGACATTGGCGTTTGGACAAAACGTATTAAAAGCCACCAATGAATGGAGCAAATTAATTACGGATGAAACATTGCTGGCCGGATTACCTGAAGACGTTAAAGGTATGTTACGGGCAAATGCGGAGAAAAAAGAACAAGAAGGATGGTTGCTCGATTTAAAGCCTACTTGCTATGTTCCGGCTATGAAATATCTTGATAATCGTGATTTGCGCCAAGAAATATGGACGGCTCATAACACCATAGCCGGTGCGGGAGAATTCTCTAACAGACAAAACGCTGTGGACATTGCCAATACACGTTTGCAGATTGCCAACTTATTGGGACATAAAACCTACGCAGACTATGTTTTGAAAAACAGAATGGCCGAAAACAAGGAGAATGTGTATAACCTTATCAATCAGTTGTGCGAAGCATATATGCCTGCAGCTCAAAAAGAATATGAAGAATTGCAACAATATGCTACTCAATTAGGATTTGATGGTAAAATTTTGCCTTGGGACTGGAGTTACTACTCTGAAAAATTGAAAAACGAACGTTTCTCTATTAGTGATGAAGTGTTACGTCCTTATTTCAAACTAGAAAATGTAAAGAATGGTGTCTTTGGATTGGCTACTAAGCTCTATGGTATCAAGTTTACAAAGAATGAAAATATTCAAGTATATCATCCGGAAGTTGATGCTTATGAAGTGACCGATGAAAATGGTGAGTACTTAGCTGTATTATACACCGACTTCCACCCACGTGAAGGAAAGAGAGCAGGAGCTTGGATGAATGAATTTAAGGGACAATGGAAAGAAGGCGAAGTGGATAGTCGTCCACACATCATCATTGTAATGAACTTCACACGTCCAACTGAAGATAAACCGGCATTGCTCACCTATGATGAAGTGACTACATTCCTACATGAATTCGGACATGCATTACACGGAATGTTGACCAAATGTACTTATAAGAGTCTTTCAGGAACCAATGTCTATCGTGACTTTGTAGAACTTCCTTCACAAGTAATGGAGAACTGGGCTAGTGAAAAAGCTTTCTTGGATGAATTTGCTGTTCATTACGAAACAGGCGAAAAAATCTCTGAAGAACTCATTGCAAAAATCAAGGATGCTGAAAACTTCAATGCCGGATATGCATGCCTACGTCAATTAAGTTTTGGTAGCTTAGACATGGCATGGCACACATTGACTGCTCCTTTTGAAGGCGACCCTGTTAAGTTTGAAAAAGCAGCAATGAAACCAACTGATGTAGTACCTGCTCAACCTAACACTGCTCTTACCACAAGCTTTAGCCATATATTTGCAGGTGGTTATGCGGCAGGATATTATGGTTATAAATGGGCTGAAGTGTTGGATGCTGATGCTTTCTCTGTTTTCCAAGAGAATGGTATTTTCGATCAAGCCACTGCTGATAGTTTCCGTCGCAATATCCTTGAAAAAGGTGGCACAGAACACCCAATGGTACTCTACAAAAACTTTAGAGGGCAAGAACCTCAAATCGACGCTCTATTGCGTAGAAATGGTGTGAAATAACATTGAACTATACACAATACTTATGATGACACAAAGTGATTTACATTTGCTACAAGAAAAGGGAATATCCTTACAACAAGTGCAACAACAGTTGGACACATTTAAAACCGGATTTCCTTTCTTGAAAATCAATGCCGCAGCCTCAAAAGAAAAAGGAATCATGGCACTCACACAACAAGAAGCCGATGAGTATGTGGCATGCTGGGAAAACTACTTGGGAAACGACTGCACTGTCGTAAAGTTCGTACCTGCATCCGGTGCAGCAAGCCGAATGTTTAAAGAATTGTTTGAATTTATGGATGCTGAATCCAACGACATCAAAGGGGCTGTAAAAGCTTTCTTTGATGGGTTAAAGGATTTTGCGTTCTATAATCAATTGGACGATACATGCAAGAGTCTTTATAAGGATTCTGTTGAGCAATTAGTTGAAGCAGGAAAACACAAACAGATTCTGGCTGCTCTCTTGAAGAAAGAAGGAATGAACTATGGAAATCTACCCAAAGGACTTCTGAAATTCCATTCCTATCCTCAAGAACAACGCACACCGCTTTTAGAACATTTGGCAGAAGGTGCTTTGTATGCTGCCAACGGAGAAAATAAAGTAAACTTGCATTTCACTGTCTCAGGTGAACACCTGCCTTTGTTTAAAAAGCATTTGCAAGAAAACATCAATAAGTATGAAGACCAATTTGGAGTAACCTACAATGTTGATTTCTCAGAGCAAAAGGCCTCCACTGATACCATCGCGGCAGATGCAGAAGGAAATCCTTTCAGAAACGAAGATGGGTCATTACTTTTCAGACCGGGTGGGCATGGTGCTCTTATTGAAAATCTCAACGACATTGATGCAGATGTAATCTTTGTGAAAAACATTGATAATGTTGTGCCCGATAAACTAAAACAACCTACTGTAACCTATAAAAAAGTAATTGCAGGCATTTTAGTACACACACAACAACAAGTCTTTTCTTATCTCAATGAGTTGAAAAATGACAATCTATCTGATGCCAAATTGTCTGTTATCTACCGATTCTGCGAGACCAAATTGTGTATAAAACACGATAAATATGACTCTTGGACACAAAAGGAAAAAGTCGCTTTCTTGCGTGAAAAGCTCAATAGACCTCTAAGGGTATGTGGAATGGTAAAGAACGAAGGAGAACCGGGAGGTGGTCCATTTATTGTGTATAACAACGATGGAAGTCTTTCACTCCAGATTTTGGAAAGTTCACAAATCGAAAACAAAGATATCATGAAAACAGCTACCCATTTCAACCCTGTTGACTTGGTGTGTGCTGTCAAAAGACAAGATGGAAGCAAATTCAATTTGCCAGACTTTGTGGACGAACAAACCGGATTTATCTCACAAAAATCTAAGAATGGACGTGAATTGCAGGCTTTAGAATTACCCGGATTGTGGAATGGTGCTATGAGTGATTGGAATACAATCTTTGTTGAGGTGCCGGTTGAAACATTCAACCCGGTTAAAACTGTCAACGATTTGCTACGTCAACAGCACCAATAGCCTGACAATATAGTAGGACAAATCAATTATTAACCATCCCGATTGTTAGTTAAACAGTTGGGATGGTTTGTTTTATCCTACATCAGTTATTAATTGGGGGATTATATCACAGTCAAAAAATTTTATTGGTGTCCTATAAAAAGTTATATAAATAAAATCTATGAGTACTTCGCTACGCCTCTATAGGGTGACAGTGGGATTAAGGCTTGGATATGTGATGGTTAGACACACAAACAACATGGTGGAAATATTTTTTAGCGGACAGCAATAAATCAAAAATAAAAGAAGATTGCATAGTAATTCACTTTACTATGCAGTTTTTTTAATAAATCTATCTATATAATTGTCTATATTTTCAGAAAAAAAGACCAATTTTTTAGGTATTTTTACCACTTTTTATGGGTCATTTCACTTCATAAAAAAAGATAAACTTTTGATTTTTAGCATTATAATAAAATGGAAAGTCGTAACTTTGCAACATAAAAACAGTTGCAAAGTTTGCAAAGTTATTTAACCATCTGATTATCTTATATTTACTAAAATATACATTTTTAGATACAAAACAATATCACACTAATAATCAAGACATTACTTAACTTTTTCCTGAAACTATTTTCTTTATCTCGTTCAGTTTCAACAATGCTTCTACTGGCGTAAGGTTGTCGATATTCAACCCTAATATCTCATCACGCACCGCCTTAAGCACTGGGTCATCCAATTGAAACATACTAAG
>CALGCU010000064.1 GCA_937886455.1 uncultured Bacteroidales bacterium
ACCTCCACATACAGTACAATCGGGTGAAACATTATATAAAATTGCCCAAACGCACAACATACCAGTAGATAGCCTTATGCGATGGAATAATATCGACAAAGATGGGGTAATTTTTCCTGGACAAAAATTAAATTTATCCTCACCAAATGATATTAGTTATAGCAGAAATATAAGTGATTCAGATATTGAACGTACAAATTACATAAATGAAACTAACAATTATGTAATTAAAAAAGGTGATAATTTAAGCATAGTTGCTGACAAATATAATGTTTCGGTTAATTATTTATCTTATATAAACAACATCGATGAAGGTGCCATTTTACCATTAGGAAAAGAATTAAAAATTCCACCAACCAGAAATGTAAAAAATATTAGATCGCTTAATGATGTAGCTAAAGCTTTGGGCGTTTCACCAGAATTTATCAAAAACTTAAAAATGCTTCTCGAAACACCAATATTCAAGTCGAAATTATAGAATAATTTTTGTCACTGATTGTAGTATCTCCTATTACTTCCCATATTTCCCTCATTAAGCAAATAGAATCCATGCAGAGATGTAGTTTCAGTAGGAGCCACCACTTGCGGTGTACCACCATTTCCCCCATTCGGTTCTTCACAAGCATTTAGTAAAAGCAAAGCAGCAAAGATGTAGTGTAGTTTTTTCATTAGAACATTATTTTAACAATTCCTTTATAGTTGATTCCCGGCATGGGATAATTTTGTATCACCTCATATTGTTGATTCAGCAGATTATTAACCTCAGCCGCTATACGCAGAGTCCATTTCTTAAATTCAAATTCCTTTGCAAGGTTAATATCATGCGTGTGCCATGGTTTTTCATAATTTGCCGGTATGTTAGCCGAATTATGATAACGTTCACCCACATACGAAAAACTATAATTCAGTCCCCATGTTTTGTATGTCAGTTGTGCTGTAGCCGATCCACTGTGCCATGGTATATATGCAATTTGTTTCTTATACGTTCCATATATAGGATCATTGTCCGTCGGGTCGCTCATATCATGCGCCTGTTGATATGTATAATTTAAACCTATATTCAAGAATACATCATAGGGGAATCTCATTTGCGTTCCGAATGACACATCACATCCCATAATTTCCACATATCCGATGTTCATCATCATCCATCTATACTGTCCATTTCCTTTGGGCACAGCTATGATTTTATTGTTCACCTGATTAAAATAAGCATCCGTTTTGAGGCTCACATGTCTGAAGAATCCGGAGTACCAGTATTTATCGTAATGCACACCCACATCATATTGCGTAGTCATTTCCGGTTTCAGTGACACATTTCCAATATCCGTATAGTAAAGATCATTAAAGGTCGGCATTCTAAAAGCCTGTTTATAAAACGCCACCACATCCAATCCTTTTATTACTTCATAATTCAAGAAGCAAGCAGGCGTTAGTTTCCACTCATTTCTTGTGTTCTGTTTATTATTTCCCTGTGTATGTATATTGTCATATATATATGTAGCCAACACATTTGCTTGCGCTCTTATCTTCCAAATTTTTACAGCCGTTGCCGCTGCCATCCACAATGAGTGTCTATCCGGATTGACAAAGTTGTGCATATTCGATTGTAGCGTATTCCATTGATAGTCCACCGACAAAGACACATCACACTGAGGCAATATGCTATACTTATTCACCATTGAGAGATAGACTTCCTGTTGTAAGAAAGAATTATCAATAAACATCAATGTAGTGTCTGGGTTCAAGTATCTCATATAGTCATTTGCATATTTTACATTCAGCATAAAGTCATAGTCTTTGACCCATTCTTTTTGGAAAGAAGCCTGTACAAAGGCGTTTCTATCCCACTGTCTTTGTGCATTAGTCCATACATTATTGATGATTGCTCCCGGTATGCCCCGTTCAGAATCATAGAAATAAGCCTTCAGGTGCCACTTGCCATTCGGCATATATCCAAAGAATCCGCCTTCCAGTCTCAGCGCATTCACATCCCCATTCTGTCTTACCGCAGTAGTATCCCAAGCCACATGTCCATTGGGCAATACTTTTCTATAACGGAACCTATATTTCCCTGTCGCGTACATATATTCAGCACTCAAAGAAGAAGAGATATTATCTGTGATTTTATGTTCCCACAAGAAAGACGGATTAGCCAGTCCGAAGGAGCCTGCTCGCATAGTGAGATGGATGTTATACGGTTTATTCTCGTTGAACTTAGGTCGTTTTGTTTTTAGGTATATTGTTCCAGAAGAGCCATAATCTTTTGCTGCTTGGAAAATGTCGCTTTTCTGTCCATTATACAGCGTTACTTCCTCTATATTATCCAGAGAGAATTTACCCAGATCGATTTGTCCGTTTTGTGCATTGCCTAACTGGATACCATCATAGAACACGCCCATGTGATGAGTTCCCATACTACGCACATCCACAGTTTTTATTCCCCCTACCCCTCCATAATCTTTAAGTTGGATACCAGCAAAATAGCGTACAGCGTCCGCCACAGAGTAGGATGTTAGTGCTTGGAGTCGTTTTCCTGTCAATCTTTGAGGAGGTAAAACATAGGTTTTTTTTGCATTTGCCACTACAGCAACTTCTTGTATATGTTGCATGCTATCCAGGCATGTTTGTCCCATAGGGCTCACAATTACTTGTCCCCATGCACTCCACCCAGACCAACAAACAAGGTGGGCTATCAGCCATTGTCTTTTTAATTTGCTTAAATTTATCATACCATAGTGTGCCTTTATCCGCGAGGTCACACGCTATAGGAAAAACTCATGTTTTTCTTTACAGGAGTAATTTGGCAGGTCTTCTGACTTATTTCATACCTTCTTCCACCTTCCCGTTTCTTGAACAGTGGTATGTTGGATTTGAAGAAGTTTTTCACGAAACTCACAGCAGCGGGTCTGTTCAGGACTTTCACCTGATTCCCTATTCTTTTCACACTCCGAAGGAGTGGAAACACCAAACTCTCAAATACGAGTACAAAGGTATAAGTTTCCGTTCAATCTCACAAGCGATTGAGATTATCCTTATCAATTTTGCTGAGCACGTACGTATTTTGCGAAGATTTATCATTCCGGACTAAACGCACGGAGTGGTCACCTGAGTAATAACTGCCGTACATGCCGATTTCACTTAAATTCCTATTTCATTCCTATCTAATGGTCCCGAGATGGTCCCGAGGTGGTCGCGGGAATGCTAAGTGTGAGAAAGCAGTGTGGCAGGTGTGATAAAAGCAGATTATCGCAAGCGTATTATTCTATAACCTTGATAGCGGTTTACTTGTTGCATGTACTCCCGGAGTGATTGAGAAGAGAGGAGTACTTTTTTATGCACAGAGGAAGCATGCAAGAGATGAAATTCATTGCCTTGTTTTGAGATTATTCCCACATGCCACACATCAATGCCCTTTCCGTCTGCACAAAAGGCAATTATATCTCCGTCATTTAGGAGAGAAGACAATGAGTCTTTGGACAAGTAGCAATAATCTTGTTCCGACAAATTTTTCTCCATGTGGAGTAGTTGGTGCATCGTAACAGGATTGACATTCTCCCCTTGTTTCTTTTTCATTCCTTCTGTCAGCAGATTAAAGAAGATTTTTTGCTTTTGTCCACCCCACTCACAAGTTTTTTCCTCTACGTATCCATTTGTTTCCGCTTGTTTTATCCATTCACTAAGATAGTGTAAGCGCGAGGCATATCCATCACGTTGACCATTTCGATAGCGGAGTTGTTGTAGCAAGACGATATAATCACTCCAGTTTTGATTTTGTGATTTCATCAGTAGGGTGAGTGCCAAAGCATGTTCTACAAAAGTGACACAATCCAGTTGTCGCATATTCACCACCAAGTGTTCATTTGCTTCCTCATCCAAGACCCCTGCTACGTATGGGGTGTTGAGAAAAAACATGCCCGTTTCAGATAAGGAGGGAGTATGTCCGAGTTTGCTCACATAGTGTTTGTAATTCACAAATAAGACAGAGTCTGCCTCTTGGTATTTTATTTCAGCATAGGGAGTCATTGCAATTCCCCACGCGCAAATCAAGAACCATAGTTTTTTCATTTCGTCACCTCCAAATCCAGATATATAGGCAGATGGTCGCTGAAACCACCCCAGTACCTCATTCCATTATACGTTCTCCAAGGACGTTTTTGCAATTGTTTTTCGTCATTTATCAATAAGAAATCTTCCCTAAACACATTCGCTTTCATCTGCGCCACTTTCAGTCCGTTCTTTCCATTGAGTAAAGCTCCCGATACCACCATTTGGTCAAAACAGTTCCATTGTCCTTGGTAATAGTGTGTAGTCATATCTTCATTCGTCTGATTTCTCATCAAGTTATACAAGATATTGTTTTGTAGCAGAGAGTCAATAGGTTGTGCCGATAGTGTTTGTGCCATGCATTTATCAGCCGGTTCGTCGTTAAAATCGCCCATAATGAGTATTAGGGCGTTTTTATTTTCAGTAGTAATACTATCCACTTTTTGCCTTAACATACCTGCAGCCTCCACCCGCAAATGTTGTGTTTCATATACTCCCGACCATCTTGAAGGAAAATGGCACATAAATACGTGCAGGGTATCACTCTTTGCCACCACACCTTTCGCATACAAAATATCGCGAGTGACAAAGGGTTTTTCCGCCATATCTCCCACCTTCACCGCTTCAGAGGAAAGCAAAGTAAATGTATGTTTATCATACAACAGAGCCACATCAATTCCTCGTTGGTCGGGCGAATCATAGTGTATTATTTCGTATCCATAAGCATGTAGTCCACCCTTTGAGCAGAGGTGGCTCAAGCAAGTACGATTTTCCACCTCACAGAGTCCTACCAGCATGGGGGTGTTCCACCCACCTATTGCCGCTATTACTTTGCTTATTGCGACCAGTTTATGTTGGTAGCGTTTGTATGTCCATCCCCTCATAGAATTAGGCAGGAAGGCTTCGTCATTAACGAGGCTGTCATTCCAACAGTCAAAAAGATTTTCCACATTGTAGGATATTACTCGAAAAGAGTTCTGCGCTCTTACAGCGCCTGACATGAAGATGCATGCGCACAGAAGGCAGAGAGCCAGAATGGCATTATTATTCCTGCGTCTCAACATATTCATAGGCTCCCAAATCAGGTTTTCCATCCGCCATGCGGTTATTACCCAATCTGTCGAGTGGATATTGTTCAGCAATAGTTTTATCCGCCACATCACGTGCCAGCGACAAAGAGTCGAGGGTAAAATCATAGTATTCTTCCCCTTCATAACTTATTTGCTTAAACAAAGTGCTATCCACTTTCTCGCCGATGTAGTCGTCCATAGTCAGATATTTAATTTGGTTGAATTGAGGTCCTTTCAGCGAATCAGCTTGTATCATATTATGTGCAAACACTCCGTTATATTGCATTTCAAACGGAGTATAAAGTCCGAACTCATTGCTCCGTGTACCCGCAATGATACAGTTGTAGAAGGTAGATTTCATGGGTGCAGTTTTTCCCACATCATCGAGGCACACCGACACTTGGTCTTGTCGTTTAGCAGAATGAATAGCGATGGTGGTTCTGGAAAAATAATTGGCGATGGTATTATGTATGAAGGAGTGTGTTCCACCAGCCATGTACACACAATAGCCTGCGCAGTTAGAAATTTCAGTATTCACAGAAGTTACATCCGCATTTTCAGCAGCCAATCCATAGCGACTAAAATTGTGTATTCTACAATTTTCAAGCCATAGTGTTGGTTGTGTTTGCAGTGTTCCAACAATCATTATTCCATCCACTCCACTATTTACCTCCACATTTTTAAACACATGATTACCATTCGGGTTTAGCAGCCAAACCCCACCCCATTGTCCATCCACAAAGTCATAAGATATATTCACAAAAATATCATCCATCCGATCACCTCTCATGCAGATTGGTTGTTGTTGCGTTCCGTTGGCTTTGAGGTGTCCAGCCACGAGTAGTCTTGCATCTCTATGATAGTAAAAGCGACAACCCGGATTGAGTGTAAGCGTTACTGCCGAGTCCACTATCATATCCCCATAGACGAGGTAGGGTAATGTCCCCATCAGGGTTGTATCCACCTTAAAAGTCCTATCACGGAACACCTCCATATCTTGTCCATAAGCCTCTAAGCGTACCGTTTGTTTCTTACCATTATATGCGAATACAATTTGATCTTCCACCAATACCGGGTTTGCTTGATTCAGCGGATCGATAGTGACCTCCACAAAAATAAACAAACTATCCTTTGGCGGTAATTCCACCCCAGTGACCTGATGTGCGGCATTACTCATTCCGTCAATATTCAGACGATAGTAAGACGAATTGCCTCCAGCAAGGCGAATATAATCTAAATAAATGGCCTTCTTATTCAGATTTCTCACTCTCACTTGCGCCGTAGCACTGCCAATAGATGTAAACACCGTGTCAAACCTTACTGTGTCAACCGAGAAAGACAATTCCAAAGCAGGATCATCAGAATACACCTCCTGACATGCCGTCATGGCACAACATCCTGCCAATAGAACAATAAAGAAAAAATATATACTATTGTTTTTCATTGCGTCATCTTAACCCTGCAAAGTTAGAATTTATCTATAATATGAGCAAATAAGGAATATCCGACAGCAACACAAAAAAAGTGAGCATACACATGTAACCAGTGTATGCTCACGAAGTAAGTATGCTATATCCTTACAATTTGTTATTTCACCAAAGCTTTGAGATGACGTACCTCATTATTCTCCAACTTCACCTCCAGCACATACATTCCCATAGGTAATCGGAATGATGTTTGGGTGCAATCAACCGTAAATGATTGTTCACCCACGGTACGTCCGGCGACATCATATATTTTGATACTTTGCATGTTAAGCGTTGTAATAATGCTCAACAATTCCGGTTCCGGTGTATATACCCACATATGTGAAGATTCGTTATTAGCGAAGAGAGGATTTTCAATCGACGAAAGTTCATCATCCTTTTCTTCATCATCCGCCTCATCCGGTCCTTGTATGAAATAGCGTGTTTCGTAGTTATCAGACATTGGAAGATTAAGCACCACGCCATCCATAATACGATAGCGCGCCCCAGTTACTCTATCACAGAAGTAGCACACACGTGTCCAATTAGAAGAAAGATAAAAAGCGAACTGTATAGTTTCCCTCTTGTATGAATCTTTCGTCAGTAATGCCAATGGGATAGAATCAATATTTTTTCTGATGTCCACCATCATAGGCATTTGTTCACTCAATGTATAGAGGTTGAGAGGTGTTGTTACCAAGTTAGGCGTTTCCACCCCAGATGAGATGAACGAAGCATCCTCACCCGTTTTAAAATCATCATCAGCATTTGGTTTTACAGCCAGCACAGAACGTGCGTAGGCATTGTTTGTGATAGCACAGATGGTCATAACTTCCGCTTCGTTATTTTCCACATCATTAGCCTTCATTCTGCGCGGCATAGAAGCCGGTTCCTCCTGTTGAGCTAGAGCATAAATATAATTATTCAATGTGAGATGTTCAGTTTTGAGCGATAGTCTTAGTTGCGTAGCAGGTGATTTAGCTTGCACTAATGCTGATCTCATCGGAGGAAGGAATTTGTCTTCCGACTGAGCAGGCACTTCTGAGTGAGCGCCATACCACACATTATCTCTCATATATCTAAACGTTGGATGCAAGACATCACTATTATCCGCAAGGAAACGGCTCATATCAATATATGCCATTGTGGGATTACCCAAGAGAAATTCAGTTCCCTCCGTTTCATTATCAAGTGTGATTATCATCGTTCCATCCGTAGGTTCAAAAGCCAGTTTATTAGCATTTGTCCGCGAGAGAGTTTCAGTGGTTTGATTCGTGAGTACTCCACTGTTTGAGTAATAATAATACTTATCATCCTTTTTAGGTAGGCGGATGACCAATGAACTTTCCACTTGCGGGTTGCCCGGTCCATAGCCTTTGAGGTTAAATCCTTCACCCACTTTTAGTGCTTGTGACATTGTGTTAGACTGTGTGAAGTCGGCAGTAGGACTAACGATAGTTTTACCATTATTTTCATGATGTAGGATGACAGTTTCGTTATAGAACGCTTGCCAAAAAGCATAAGCCGCATCCGCATGACGAATACCCTGGAAAGCTTCCGTTTCAAACGGATTTAAGGTTTCTCTCTTAGCATTTATATTATCCCACCACCCTTCGTGCGGAATAAACATATCCCCCGAATACATATCATGTAACGGTGCGGCCATTGTGTTCCATGTGCCCGGAGTAATAGACATATCCACAAAAGCCTTTTCATATTCCAGAAGGTTTTGATTTTGGATATGAGCTCCCGCAGCGAAGTAGATATCCTTGCAACGATGTTGGTCATTGTGCACGGTCATCGGATAGTGATCATGGTCGTGTTCAGGAACAATATACGGATAGAGTAATGGATTACCCAAATCAGGTATTACGACGTCAGTTCCCTTCATCGGCACAAAGCCGTTAGTGAGTTCACCATCATCAATGACAAAGTTGTCATCCTTATCATCCCATCCTTTCCAGTTTTCATCCAGTCCCCATCCATTAAAAGAAGTTCCAGTAGGTTGCCAAACCAGTACATTTGGCACAACTTGTAAGGTAAAGAACACGTATCCCACTCGACATGCATCATCCACATTACCTATTTTATCATAGTTGTTTTCATCCTGAAAAGCCATGCGAATCGTATATTCTTCACCCATATTCAGGGATGATGGAGCAGAAATCGGCTTTTCAGTTTCCAAATCATAGAAAGATATATACCCCGGCAAATTAGCAAGGTCAATAGAAAGATTATCAGATGGAGCAGTTCCTCCAATGTGTATTCTTCCATTAGCCATTTCCTTTACAGGCAAGTCAATTTTCGTAGTACCCGCCACTACCTTAACAGCCGGTATTTGCATTTTTTGTTGGAAATTTTTTTGCGCTTGTAGTAAAGGAGTTATATTCAAGTGATAAGCAGAAGGCGCAGCAGCTACCGTTATCCATCTCGGTTCGTTACAATCTTTCAGTGTCACCTCCACTCGTGTATCTCCATCCATAATATACGCTTTAGCAGTTTCGGCAATCGGGAATGCCCAATAAGCCGCAGTTTCATTAGCACTCAAGTAGAAATGAACCGATGTATCGCACATGTGCAGCCATCCATTGTCGTGCAGATGTTTGACAATTTCATAATTTTGTTGTGACAAGAAGGCATTTCTGTCCAATAATTTGAAATTGCGTATAGGATAATTCGGATTAGGTTCGTCAGCACTTGGTATTCTGCGCATATCATACATAATTGCAGTGGTCACTTGTCCAGGTGTGTACTTATATTTTTCCTTAAACAATTCTTCTTTTTGTGTTTGCGATAGAGTTGTACTTTCCATTGCTTCATATAAATCATGGTCATAGCACACCAACCAGTCTGCATAAATCGGTGCTTCCAAATTCCCCGGATTATCACCCGTATTAACAGCCAAATGGTTGACCACCATTGCTTTCAAGAAATAAAGGTCATTAGCACAGTTTTGCGTTGAGTTGTCAAATATCTTATCCAAAGTTGCTTCATTCTCTTTACTTGCAATTAGGATTTTATCATTCTGAATATGCTTAATAATCTCGCCATCAGAATTAGTTAGTTGGAATACTGTCTGCTGAGTAGCATGCAATGGAGTTTGCAGATTACAATCCGGAGTTGCCAATTCTTCCGGTGTATATGCCATGCGCATAGAATAAACATGTTTATCGTACAGACGTTGTAGTGGTAATAGTGGATTTGTGGTCACATCCACCTCAGTCACATTATCCACAATATGAAGCACATACATCAACCACTTGGTAACCCCATTGTTTTGTGTTTTCACATAGGCTTTTGCATTTCTCAATCCTTTCAAGATCATATCATCCAGAATTTTAGAAACAGACTGATATATGAGTACCGTGTCTTTACCCTCGCTTTTCATAGTTGCATTATAGGTTTCCGGGTCAAAATCAGCGACCGGTATATGTACCGAACCATACGGGTGTGAGTGGTCATCTATTTCATGGTCGGCATCATAGTCGTGATAATAAGCCGCCTCCCCTGTTAGCGATACAGGGAATCCACCAATAGTATCCGGATCAGAAGGTACTGTTGCACTCGTAAATGTTTCATTGTAGATTTGGTAATACATGTAGCCATCCGACCCGGCATTGATATTACTATAATCGAGTCGGAGCACAGCTGCAGCATTTGTGTGTTCGGCATCTATTGATCGGCACGCCATTTTCCCTTGATAGGCAGCAATAGGCAGTTGAGAACCAAATAGATTTATATCATCAACCATAAAGTCGTTACCCTGGTTTGTGGTGGCGAAGTTATAGATAGAGACACGCGTAGAGTCATAACTATGTGCCGACTCAATCGGGAAGAAGATTTGTTGCCAACCAGAGTTTTTAATCAATTCTCCCACAAAATAAACACCCGCATTTTCCCAATCACCCCAAATTCCATTTATGTCTTTTTTCTTACCTTGTACGTTGCATCTAAATATTGGATTACC
>CALGCU010000065.1 GCA_937886455.1 uncultured Bacteroidales bacterium
AGTGGTGTGTATGAGTTTAGCAGTAGGCATAGTAGCATTACCAAATTTCCAGTTATGCGTAAAGTGCAATGTGTGATGTTTATATTGAATAGTGTCACTATTCTTGTAATTATGCGAAATGTCATTGATGGTGGCTGACAAACGTGCGTCGTAATTACCAAAGTCAAAGGCTGTCCATACGCCTAAATTCATCACTTGATTCAACAATGTGTTTTTGCTCTTCACACCGGATGATGCCATGTAATTACCTTCTACACCTAACGATATGTTGGGGGATACGGCTGCACTGAAATTAAGATGACCTACAGCATCATAACCATAAAACGGCATACGACCATAACCATATATGTCTAAACTCAACGGATGATTAGCCTGTGTGTAATCTGCAAAACGCAAATCACCCACCTTCAAAACGTAAGCATCATAGGCATCTGAGAATAATAACGGGGTTTTGGAGGTGCGATAAAAGTATAACATAGATTGCATACCTTCGCCCACTCCCCCTTGCCATACATTGAAGGGACTATAGGCCTTGTCATAAATTGTGGGAGATGTTACGGCTGGTTGTTGTAAACCGGTGCCCCAGCCAAAACGTTCATTGATTGAATAAGTTTGTACTTGGGCATGAACCATTTGCAATCCCATCAACACAAAAAAAACAAATGATGCGGTGATGACAAAAACAGTCTTTCTCATAAAAAAACTAATTGGTTGGAGTTATACATAAACTATCTTAGTTGGCTATGTCACTAAGATGTATCTCAAAAATCAAAGTGGAATAGGGAGGAATAAAGTTTTCATATCCTTCTTTCCCGGCTCCTTGTTCTCCATAGGCAAGGTCACTTGGAATATATAAAATGTAGTCGGCGTTAAGGTGCATCTTGCATAACCCCTCTATCCAACCGGCAATAAAGGTGTTGACATATCCACTGGTCACTCTGTCCTCAAAAACAACACCATCAATCAATCGACCGCAATAATCCACAGTAACGTAACTCGTAGCATTAGGCTTACGATCTACTTTTGTGCCTTCATAAATCACTTTATATTGCAACCCCGTTGGTGTAGTAATCACACCTGGTTGAGTCTTGTTGTGCTCAAGCCATAGACGATTTTGGGTTTTCCAATCGTCATATTTATCTTGTTGGCATGCTGTGAAAATAAGCAAACTCATACAGCAACCCATCAAAATACGCATACTCTTCTTCATATGTATTATTTATAAATTCAGTGACTTTATTATGTTCAAATCTTCTGTTAATGCTTGCATGGATGGCAACACACGGTCTGCACCTTCTTTGCGTAGTTCATCGGGCAGGAGAATACCGGTGTTCACAGCAAATGTGAAAATGCCTGCTCCCTTGGCTGAACGTACTCCTAATGGGGCATTCTCCACAACCATAGCTTCATAAGGTGCAAGACCGGCTTTCTGCAAGGCTTTCAAGTAAGGTTCCGGGTCGGGCTTACCTATCTTCACATCAAAGGCAGTCACCATACGCTCAGGCGCAAAAATGTGAGGAAATACACGCTCTATGCGCTGAAATAAACTGGGCTGTCCCGAACCGGTGACAATATATGCCTGCCATCCGGCTGATTGAACAACATTCAACACATCGTGAATGTAAGGTATAACATCCGGACTACCCATTGCATCAAACAATTCAGACTTGCGACGATAAATTTGTTGCTTCTCATCCTCTGTAGCCTCTCTCCCTTTCTGTGTGAGAAACAAGTCGTTGATGGTGGCATGTCCGGTGCGACCTTCGTTCATATATACATCATATTCTTTAAACTCAATTCCCAATTCACGCATAGCACCCACCCATGCCTTGGCATGTGCCGGCATAGAATTAAACAAAACTCCGTCCATATCAAAAAATATAGCTTTAGGAGAAAATTGCCCGGGAGCAGTTGCGTTATATCTTGCAATGGCTGTTTCCATAACTCATCTTAATCATATCCTTCTTATACCACATAGGACATAGTCCTACCTCTTCAACTTGCAAAGATAATGCAAGGCGAGTGAAATAGCAAATCCAATGCAAGGCGAATGCAGAAAAGCAAGTTTACTTGATTCTCTGCAGAGCCGAAGCTTGGTTTATTTAAAATAAGCTTGCTTAATTTTGTATTTCCGAGCCGCAGCCTATCTTATCCAAAGATAGTGCAAAGGTGCAAGGCGAGTGAAGATAAACAAACTTCTTTCCTATTTATGATGATTATTTGAAAAAACTATATTAGATTTGCAGAAACATTATAGGGAGTCTCTATAAATTAAGCCAAGTTGTTTTAGAGATTATTTTAAGGATATTATTTTTTTCTCTCGATTTTGAGAATGAAATGCGGGCATTCTAATCGAGGAAATATGAGTAAGAAACCCGAAAGATTCCCAAGAACAACTGGAAATATTTTTTTTACTCGATTTATAGGATATCCCAACATAGTATTCACACGCAAATATTATTAACAATGAAAAATTATTTTGATTTAACCGGACAAGTAGTCGTGGTTACCGGTGCTTCCACCGGATTAGGTTTGCAGATGGCTAAGGCTTTTGCTAATCAAGGTGCTAATTTAGTACTTCTGGCACGTCGCATGAATTTGTTGGAAGAAAATGCTCGTTCTATTAAGGAGGAATTTGGGGTAGACGTACTCCCTTTTGCATGCGATATTACCGATACCGACTGGGTGAAAGATGCAGTGAAAGCTACGCTGGAAAAGTTTGGACGTGTAGATGTGTTGGTGAATAATGCAGGAACAGGTGCTGTTGATGATGCTGAGCATATCACCGATGAACAGTTTAAGAAGGAATTGGATATTGATTTGTTTGGTACCTTTGTTTGTTCGCGTGAGTTTGGCAAGGAAATGATTAAAGCGCATTATGGACGTATCATCAATATCGCTTCCATGTATGGTTTGGTGGGAAATATGATTGCAGGTAGTGCTCCTTATCATGCGGCTAAAGGTGGGGTAGTGAATCTTACTCGTGCTTTAGCGGCAGAGTGGGGTAAATATGGCATTACAGTCAATTCTATTTGTCCGGGTTACTTCTACACAGACTTGACTACAGCTACTCTGGATAGCGACTATTTCCAGTCTATTGCTAAACGCTCTATCCCTTTGGAACGTTATGGACGTGAAGGTGAATTGGATACATGTGCCCTCTTCCTTGCCTCACCCGCCAGTACGTATGTGAATGGACAGAATATCGCGGTCGATGGAGGATACACTTGTGTCTAATCGTAAGTGGATATCACCAGTTATCTTACTATAAAAAAACTCTTCCCTGAACATGGGGAAGAGTTTTTTTTTATTGTTGTCCGTTAAAAAAGAAATTTATTCCTATCTAGTGGTCCCGAGATGGT
>CALGCU010000066.1 GCA_937886455.1 uncultured Bacteroidales bacterium
TAACGTTTTTCTTTTAATCTTCTTATTGAATTCTTTTTACTTCATCATCTTTTAACTGATAGATGTCTCCTGTTGCCGGGCAGACAGCTATTCCCTCTTGATTAAATGTGAGTCGTTCTCCATATTCACTTACCCATCCAATTTGTTTTGCCGGATTACCTACCATCAGGGCGTAAGGTTTCACATTTTTAGTGATTACACTTCCAGCACCAATCAGTGCATAGGCTCCAATTTCATTTCCACAAACTATTGTCGCATTAGCTCCCACACTTGCTCCTTTTCTTAAGAATGTAGGTTTATACTCATGTTTACGCGATACATGACTTCGAGGATTAATGACATTGGTAAACACCATTGAAGGCCCCAAGAAGACATCATCCTCACAAACCACTCCTGTGTAGACTGAGACATTGTTTTGTATCTTGACGTTATTTCCCAGCACAACATCCGGTGATACAACCACATTCTGTCCAATGTTGCAATTGCACCCTATTTGGCACCCGGTCATAATATGTGAGAAATGCCATATTTTCGTCCCATTACCTATTTGGCATCCTTCATCCACATAGGAAGATTCATGTTTGAAGAAGTCGTTCATTTCAATTAGATTCCTGTATAATTATGCGGTGTTATTTTATGTAATTCTTGTTTTATTTCCTCGTTTACATCCAATGTGTCAATAAACTCAGCAATCGATTCCATTGTTATGGTTTGATTAGTTCGTGTCAGAGCCTTCAACGCCTCATAAGGAGATGGATATCCTTCACGACGTAGTATAGTCTGAATACCCTCAGCTACCACAGCCCAGCATTTATCAAGATCTCTATATAGTGCTTCCTCATTCAGCAACAATTTATTCAGTCCTTTTCGTAAACTTTGAGTAGCAATCATGATATGAGCAAATGGGACTCCCACATTACGCAATACCGTACTATCAGTCAGGTCACGTTGTAAGCGTGATACAGGTAGTTTTTGTGCCAAGTGCTCCAAGAGTGCATTAGCCACTCCCAAGTTACCTTCAGCATTCTCAAAGTCAATTGGATTTACTTTATGTGGCATAGCCGATGATCCCACTTCACCCGCTTTAATTTTTTGGCGGAAATACTCCATAGATACATAGGTCCAGATATCACGGCACAAGTCAATCAATATAGTGTCAATGCGTTTAAGCGCATCAAATTGAGCCGCCAGATAATCGTAATTAGAAATCTGTGTTGTCCATTGTTCACGTTCCAATCCTAATTTATCAGCTACAAACTTATTACCAAATTGACGCCAGTCAATCTCCGGATAAGCCACATGGTGTGCGTTAAAGTTACCCGTTGCTCCACCAAACTTAGCAGTAGAAGGTATTGCTTTCAATGTTTTTAGTTGTTCTTTCAATCTATTCACGAAAACCATTACCTCTTTTCCCAATCGAGTTGGTGATGCCGGTTGTCCATGCGTTTTAGCCAACATAGATACATCTTTCCATTCTTCAGCCTTTTCCTCTAACAGTGCAATAATTCCTTCCAGTTCCGGATAATATACCTGTTCCAAGGCTTCACGGACTGACCATGGAATAGATGTGTTGTTTATGTCTTGCGAAGTGAGTCCGAAGTGAATAAATTCTTTATATTCGGCTAAATTAAGAAGATCAAATTGTTCTTTTAGGAAGTATTCAACCGCTTTTACATCATGATTCGTCACTTGCTCAATTGCCTTTATTCGTTCAGCATCCTCCACAGAGAAGTTGCGATAAATATCTCTCAGATTGTTGTACTTATCATTTGGAACAGTTTGCAACTGTTTTAAAGGCAACTCGCATAGTGCTATGAAGTACTCCACTTCGACTCTCACACGATAACGAATGAGTGCATACTCAGAGAAATAAGCCTGATAAGGTTCTGTTTTAGCAGCATAACGTCCATCTACAGGCGATATGGACAACAAACTTTTCGTTTGACTCATATATAATAATTCAGTTAGTGTTTATAGAAATATTCTAATAATATCATTTAGATTTGCATATAGTACCAATGCTAACAATATAAATAGTCCAATAGTATTGGCGCGTTCCAAGAACTTATCTCCCGGTTTTTTTCCTGTAATAATTTCGTATAATAGGAACAATACATATCCTCCATCCAATGCCGGGATAGGTAGAATGTTCATAAATGCGAGTATTATAGAAAGGAAAGCTGTCATCGTCCAGAACACCTGCCAATTCCACTCTGATGGGAACATACTTCCAATTGCACCAAATCCGCCAAGACTCTTAGCTCCTTCCTTTGTAAATACCAATTTAAATTGCTTCACATAACTAACCAATGTATCCCATCCTAATTGTATGCCAGCCGGAATAGATTCCCAGAATCCATACGTGAGTTGTTTCGTTTTCAAGTATGTGTTAAATGGGTCAACCATATATACACCCAATTTGCCATCATCCGTTAGGCATACAGATGAAGTAAGTACATCTCCACTTCGCACATAAGTGATTGTAACCGAATCCGCTTTATGTTCAGCGAGTTTAGCAACTACATCTTGGTAGGCATACGCTTTTTCTCCATTTACCGCAATCACGCTATCTCCTTGTTGCAGTACGCCATAAGCGCTACCCTCTTTTGCCACATCAGCTATTACGAATGGGAATCGAGGTTCAAACAATCCTTTTTCTCCGGATGCTAGTGCTTGTTGTGCAAAATCTTCCGGCAAAAGTACATGTACAGTGTCTCCTTGACGTAGTACAGTAACATCCTGTTTACCATCAATCAGTATTTTTTCTACAAATTCTTTCTCTTTGTCGTATTGTTCTCCATCCACAGCCAATAATACATCCCCATTTTCAAATCCGTTATTCAACATCACGTCTGTGAATTGATATCCATACACTGCATTTTCTACCGGCAAATACTCTTTTCCCCACGTGTAAAGAATCATAGCATATATGATGAGAGCTGATATAAAGTTTACCAAGACTCCTCCAGTAATAATCGGCAATCTTTTCCATACAGATTGTGCTCTATATTCCCATGGTTGCGCTTGTGTGTTTAGTGCATTCGAGTCAGTAGTTTCATCTACCATACCTGCAATCTTACAATATCCTCCCAGAGGCAACCATCCTATCCCCCATTCAGTAGTTTCCGGATATTTACGCCAATCAGCTTCATCCAATTGTGCTCTATCTTCATCAGTAAATGGGTCGTAGATTACATTTCCCTTACTATCTATGATTTCATTACCATCAGCATCCAGACGCGGTTTTAGCGCTTCCGGTACATTTGGTGCAAACCATTTTACTTGCCATTTTCCATTTATTTTTTTGAATCTAACCAATGATATAGATGGATTAAAAAACATATAGAACTTCTCTACTCTTACTTTGAATAAACGTGCAAAAGCGAAGTGTCCCAATTCATGCAATACAACCAATAGAGAAAGGCTCAAAACCAGTTGTAATGCTTTTATCAAAAACGTTTCCATAGTTATATTTGTTGTTGATTTTTTTATTTACGTTTTACTTTCCAATCAATTGTTGTGCCAATCTTCGTGTTTGTGCATCACACTCCACATAATCCTCGTATGATGGTGAATGAACATATTCTACTTTTTGCATGACACTTTCAATTATCTCACTCATTTGCAGGAATCCTATTTTTTCTTGCAGGAATGCTTTAACCACTATTTCATTAGCCGCATTTAATACACATGGTGCATTTCCTCCTTTTTCCATTGCCTCATAAGCGAATGCTAAATTTCTAAACCGTTTAGTATCCGGTGCTTCAAATGTGAGTGATGTCATTTTTAAGAAATCCACTCTTTCAAATGATGTTTTCATTCTTCTTGGATATGTCAATGCGTAGAGTATCGGGAGTCGCATATCCGGTGTACCCAGTTGTGCTTTCACAGCGCCATCCGTAAATTGCACCATACTATGCACAATACTTTGTGGATGCACTAACACTTCAATTTGTTTCGCTTTCAATCCGAACAACCACTTAGCTTCTATGACTTCAAATCCTTTGTTCATCATACTTGCCGAGTCGATAGTGATTTTCGCTCCCATAGTCCAGTTAGGATGTTTTAGGGCTTGTGCAGCAGTCACATGTTTTAGTTGTTCATAAGTATATGTGCGAAAAGGCCCTCCAGAAGCAGTGAGGTATATTTTATCAATGGGATTACACTCCTCTCCCGTGAGGCATTGGAATATCGCTGAGTGTTCAGAGTCCACCGGTAGAATTCTCACTTTATGTTTAGCAGCCAGTTCACAAATAAGTTCACCTGCAACAACTAATGTTTCTTTGTTTGCGAGTGCAATGTCCTTTCCAGCTTCAATGGCTTTAATTGTGGGTAATAGTCCAGCATATCCGACCATAGCCGTGAGTACCACATCTATGGTTTTCATTTGTACCATTTGTACAATGCTGTCCATTCCTGCATAGACTTTTACGGGCAAATCTTTCAGTGCATCTTTTAATGCGTTATAATTCATTTCATTTGCCACGCATACCACTTCCGGTTTATATAATCTTGCTTGTTGAGCTAATAATTGCCAATTATCATTTCCAGTAATGGCATACAGTTCAAACATCTCCGGATATTGACTAATTACTTCCAGCGTTTGGGTTCCAATAGAACCCGTAGCTCCCAATATCGCAATCCTTTTCATACTATTTCTTTTTACCTAATATACCATAAGATCTTCCGGATTGACAGGTACACCTTTTTTCCAGAGTTCAAATTCCATGTGTCTGTTTGTATCATCTTCATCTCCCATTCTTCCTATGACTTCTCCAGTGCGCAACACATCTCCTCTTTTGACTTGTAGTCTATTCATTCCTCTATAGACAGATATATAATTATCTTCATGTTGTAGGATTACGACCCATTTATGTTCCATTGAAAATTCAGCTACGACTACTCTTCCCGGCAGTGTTGCCATGACCATTTCGTTGGCTGATGTCATAATCGTCACTCCATATCTACCTATATTTGGTTCAAAGGTTTCTAAGATGACTCCACTTACAGGACGGTAGAAAACATATTGAGGAGTAGTTGACTCTATATTAACTTGTGAAAGGTTGAATTGTTCCTGTTCTTCTACCTCTGCACAGAATGCTTTTTCTTGTTCTGTTTTTTCCAGTGCCAGTTTTTCTCTTTGTATGATAGTGAGACTATCCAATGATGTTACTGAGTCGGGTTGTAGTTCTCCAGACATGACAGCTCTTAATACATCTATGTATTCCTCTTGTTGGTTGAGTATTGTTTGCAGCGAATCCACCCTCATAGCTTCCATAGTGACCAATTCGCGCACACCGGCATCCTCAAATCCCGGTAAATAGCGTTTAAGAGGAGTGTAATAGATTAAGAGTGTAAAGATGGCAAAAGTCATCAAGAACAGCAATGCCGTCCACGCAAACACACTTAATCTGGAAAGGCGTGCATGCCACGTTTCCTCCAATGTGTTTTCGTTTAGAATCGAGAGTCGATACTTAAAACGCCACTTTACCCAAAAACTTTTACGTTTTTTCACTTTTCTTTATTTTTGTGCAGTCCAATAACAGCGTTTTGGTGAAACGATAGCTCCTTCTGCTTTCAATGCATTCATCGCTTTATCCACCACTTTTCTGTCGAGTCCAGATATTTCTGCTATTTTCCCTGCGTTCAATGGTTCAGCATTGTTTTTTAGGATTTCCAAAACTTGTTCTTTTGCTTCCATACTTATTCAAATTTGTGGTTATTTCTTTCTATTTTTTACGCAAGTCATTTTTCATGTTAGCGTATTATTCCTTAAACATGCAAAGGTAATTTTTTTTGGGCACATACACAACCCGCTTGAGTAACTCTCCCGATACAGCCGTTTTGTGTGTTTTTGCCTTGTTTTTTGGTAGCTAGTTCCTATCTAGTTCCTATCTAGTTCCTATCTAGTTCCTACCTAGTTCCTAT